>CAZGDZ010000087.1:0-7583 GCA_964524855.1 uncultured Macromonas sp. | reverse complement strand
AGATCGACCACCGTGCTGCCCGCGGCGGGCGTGAGCGGGTTGGGAAAAGGCTTCGTCTCCAGGCCCAGCAGCTTCACATAGTGAAAAAAGGCGGTGGACGAGGCGGGGAAGCGCATGCCACCCAGCTCGGCCACCACGCCTTGGCCACCCTCGAAAGGTTGCGAGCGCAGCCGCCCGCCCATGCGCGAGGCCTCGTAGATGACCGCCGTCATGCCAGCCATGCCCGCGCCGACGATGGCGACCTCGGTGCCGTGCATATGGGCCGGCAAAGCGGCCAGGCCTTGCGGGTGCGTCAGCCAATCGTCGTAGGCGAAGGGAAAGTCCGGGCCGAAGATGGTCACGGGAGCGTCGGCAGGGCGCGGCGGGTTCATGGTGGCTCCTTCAGACCAGCGACGTGAGCAACCAAACGGCGGTACCCCACATCATCAGCGCCACAGCACCGTCCAGCACGCGCCAGATGTGCAAGGAGTTCAGCCGGCGGCCCAGCCAAAAGGCGGCCGCACCAAGCAACAGGAACCACACCAGCGAACCGGTGGCGGCGCCCAGGCCGAACGCGGTGCTGCCCTGGCCGTAGGCCAGCGACGCGGTGCCGATCAGCACGGCCGTGTCCAGCCAGGCGTGCGGGTTGAGCCAGGAGAAGGCCAGGGCCGACAGAATGGCTTGGCGCTGGCTGACCTGCGGCGGTGCGTGGCGGCTCTGGCCGTCGTCGGTCTTCATCATCTCCAGCGGTTGCGGGCGAAGGAAGCGCTGGAAAGCCTGCCAACCGTACACGCCCAGGAACAGCACGCCGGCGCCGATCAACGCGCCCAACAACTTGTCGCTCAGGCCGCCCAACTGGGCCAAACCCAGCACGCCCAGCGAAATCAGGGCGATGTCGGCCAATGCGCACACAGCGACGGTGAGCCAGAGGTGCTGGCGCTGCAGGCCCATGCGCAGCACGTGCGCGTTCTGCGGGCCAATCGCCATGATCAGCGACATGCTCAGCACCATGCCGGCGGTGAAGGTGGGAAACGTCAGGGTCATGGCGGGCTCCAGAGAAACGGCGTTGTTTTGTGTCTGCCTGCAGTGTGCCCAACACCCCTCATCAATTAAACTGTTTTGATTGTTTTTATATTCAGTTAAATTTTAATTAATCATGCTCGACGCCCGCCAACTCGAAGCGCTGAACGCCGTGGTGGAACACGGCAGCTTTCGCGCCGCCGCGCAAAGCCTGCACCTCACCCTGGCGTCGGTGTCGCTGCGGGTGAAGGCGCTGGAAGACCACCTGGGCCAGCGCCTGCTGGTGCGCGGCAAGCAGGTCCGTGCCACCCCTGCCGGCCAAGCCCTGCTGGCGCACGTCAAGCAGGTACAACTGATGGAAGCCGACCTGCTCGCCGGCATGCAAGGCGGCGGAACGAGGGCGGGCGGACACTGGCAAACGCTGGGCGTGGCCATCAACGCCGACTCGGTGGCGAGCTGGTTCCTGCCCGGCGTGGCCCAGACGCTGGAACGCCACCGCCTGCTGTTGGACATCAACATCGACGACCAGGACCATACGCACGACGCGCTCAAGAACGGCGAGGTGATGGGCTGCGTCACCACCCTGGCCGAAGCCATGCGCGGCTGCGTGGCCGAGCCGCTGGGGGTGATGCGCTACCGCTGCGTGGCCCTGCCGGCGGTAGCGCAGAAGTGCCGGGGCACGCGGGGCGAGGTGTCACCCCACCGCCTGCTGTCGCTGCCCGCCGTCATCTTCAACCGCAAGGACGCGCTGCAAGACGCCTTCCTGGCCCAGCACTTCGGGCTCAGCCAGGCCAACTACCCGCGCCACTACGCCCCGGCCATCGACGCGTTCGAGACCGCCATCGAACTGGGCCTGGGCTGGGGCATGGTGCCCGAACACCACCTGACGCGCCGCACCGGCCGCCCCGAACTGGTGGACGTGGTGCCCGGCGCCAGCGTGGATGTGGCGCTGTACTGGCAGCACTGGGCACGCGAGCCCGTGTCCGCGCAAAGGCTGACCCAGGCGGTCAAAGCCGCAGCCCAGGCGCACCTGGCGCCGATGCCCAGCGCCCCATAAGGTCTTGCCAAGGCGCCTAGCATGTGCGCCATGTCCACTTTGAACATTGCTGCTGCATGGACTCGCTGACGCAACTGGCGCTGGGCGCCGCCATGGGCGTGGCCGTGATGGGCCGCCGCACCGCCGCCTGGAAAGCCGCCCTGTGGGGCGGCGTGGCCGGTACCCTGCCCGACCTGGATGCCCTGATCGACCACGGCGATGCGGTGCTCAACATGGTGCTGCACCGCGCCGACACCCACGCCCTGCTCTACCTGGCGCTGGCCGGCTGGCCGCTCGGTTGGCTGATCGCCCGGCTGCACGGCGAAGCACCGCACTGGCGCCGCTGGGGCCTGGCCATGGCGCTGGTGCTGACCACCCACGCCCTGCTCGACGCGATGACCGTCTATGGCACCCAGCTGCTGCGCCCCTTCACCGACACCGCCTACGGCGTGGGCAGCATGTTCATCATCGACCCGGCCTACACCCTGCCCTTGCTGGTGGGCTTGGGTTGGGCCCTGACCCGCCACCGCCGGGGTTTGCAAGCCAACACGGTGGCGCTGACCCTGACCACCGCCTACCTGGGTTGGAGCGTGCTGGCCCAAGGTTGGGCGACGGAGCAGGCACATGCCTCGCTGCGCCAGGCAGGGCTGTCTGCCGAGCGGGTGTTGGTCACACCCGCACCCTTCAACACCGTGCTGTGGCGCATCGTGGCCGTCGATGGTGCGCAGTACCACGAGGGCTACTACAGCTTGCTCGATGGCGGGCGTCCGGTGCGCTTCACCTCCCACGACCAGGGTGGCGAGGTGATCGCGGCCCACGCCAGCCACCCGCACGTGCAGCGCATGGCCCGCTTCACCGATGGCTTCTTTCGGATGCGACTGGAGGGCGACCAACTCTGGCTGACCGACCTGCGCATGGGGCAGGAACCGGCCTACGTGTTCAACTTCAACCTGGGCCCGCCACTGGCCCCAGGCGCTGCACCCCCGACCACGACCCGCATCAGCGACCGGGGCGATGTGACGCGCGCCCTGGCCTGGCTGCAACCCCGGCTGTTGGGGGCCGATCTGCCCCCAATGGGGGCGTTCCTGTCCCAGGGGGAGCTGAAGTGAGCGTCCGGGCACGGGCATCCGCCTAAAATCTCACCCCATGCTCTCAGTCAAACACGAACTGCTCGCCGCCCTGGCCGCCGAGCTGGAAACCCTCTCTCCCGGCGCCGGCGCCAAAGCCGCGTTCGAAAGCCCGAAGCAGGCCTCGCACGGCGACTTCGCCTGCACCGCCGCCATGCAGCTGGCCAAACCACTCAAGGCCAACCCGCGCCAGCTCGCCCAACAACTGGTCGATGCGCTGCAAGCTACCCCCGCCTTCCAGCGCTGGGTGGACGCGCTGGACATCGCTGGCCCCGGCTTTTTGAACATCAAACTCAAGCCCGCCGCCAAACAAGAAGTGGTGCGCGAGGTGCTGGCCGCCGGCGCCGCCTTTGGCCAACAAGCCGCCAGTGGCCAGAAAG
This sequence comes from uncultured Macromonas sp., assembly GCA_964524855.1. Taxonomy (GTDB): domain Bacteria; phylum Pseudomonadota; class Gammaproteobacteria; order Burkholderiales; family Burkholderiaceae_C; genus CAZGDZ01. Next base: position 4,041 of record CAZGDZ010000087.1, on the reverse strand, counting down.
TGCTGGTCGAATTCGTGTCGGCCAACCCCACCGGCCCGCTGCACGTGGGTCACGGCCGCCAGGCCGCGCTGGGCGACGCCATCTGCAACCTGTTCGAGACTCAGGGCTGGACCGTCCACCGCGAGTTCTATTACAACGACGCGGGCGTGCAAATTGAAACGCTGGCCAACTCCACCCAGTTGCGCGCCAAGGGCTTCAAACCCGGCGACGCAGAGTGGCCCGAGGCTGCCTACAACGGCGAATACATCCAAGACATCGCCAACGACTTCCTGGCCAAAAAGACGGTGAAGGCGGACGACCGCGAATTCACCGCCAGCGGCGACGTGAACGACCTCGACGGCATCCGACAGTTCGCCGTGGCCTACCTGCGCCACGAGCAGGACCTGGACCTGCAAGCCTTTCAGGTGAAGTTCGACCAGTACTACCTGGAGTCCAGCCTGTACACCAGCGGCCGCGTGGAACAGGCGGTGAAAAAGCTGGTGGAAGCGGGTAAGACCTACGAACAGGACGGCGCGCTGTGGCTCAAGTCCACCGACTACGGCGACGACAAAGACCGCGTCATGCGCAAAACCGATGGCGGCTACACCTACTTCGTCCCCGACGTGGCTTACCACATCACCAAGTGGGAACGCGGCTTCAGCAAAGTCATCAACATCCAGGGCACCGACCACCACGGCACCATCGCCCGGGTGCGCGCGGGCCTGCAGGCCGCCGGGGTGGGCATTCCCCAAGGCTACCCCGACTACGTGCTGCACACCATGGTGCGCGTGGTGCGCGGTGGCGAGGAAGTGAAAATCTCCAAACGCGCCGGCAGCTACGTGACCCTGCGCGACCTGATCGAATGGACCAGCGCCGACGCGGTGCGCTTCTTCCTGCTCAGCCGCAAGCCCGACACCGAATACACCTTCGACGTGGACCTGGCCATTCAGCAGAACAACGACAACCCGGTGTTCTACGTGCAGTACGCCCATGCGCGCATCTGCTCGGTGCTGGCGTCCTGGGGGGGCGACGCCGCCAGCCTGAAAGACGCCGACCTGAGTGCCTTGGAAGGGCCGCAGGCCCAGGCCCTGATGCTGCAACTGGCCAAGTACCCCGAGATGTTGACCGCCGCCGCGCAGGACTTTGCCCCGCACGACGTGACCTTCTATCTGCGCGAGCTGGCTGCCGCCTACCACAGCTACTACGACGCCGAACGCATCCTGGTGGACGACGAGGCCGTCAAGCGCGCCCGCCTGGCCCTGGTCGCGGCCACCGCCCGGGTGCTGCACAATGGCCTGGCGGTGCTCGGCGTGAGCGCTCCGCAGAAAATGTGAATCGGAACCTCTTCATGACGCGACCTTCTCTGCCCACCGCCCAGCGCGGCGGCACCTTGCTTGGACTCATCGTCGGCCTGCTGGTGGGGCTGGGCGTGGCCCTGGCCGTGGCGGTCTACGTCACCAAAGTGCCGGTGCCGCTGGTGGACCGGGGCGTGCAGCGCAAGCCCGGGCAAGAAGCGATCGAGGCGGAACGCAACAAGGACTGGAACCCGAACGCCAACCTGTCCACCAAACCGGCGCCCGCTCCGGCTCCAGCCACCGCCCCCGAAGCCGCGCCAGCGGCTGCACCCGCCGCAACACCCTCGACGACGCCGGCCCCGGCAGCTTCGGCCGACCCGCTGGGCGATCTGGTGCAGCAACGCACCACCAGCCCCGGCCCGGTGGCGGCGGTGGAAGCCCCGCCTGCGGCCGATCCGTTCAACTACTTCGTGCAAGCTGGCGCCTTCCGAGGCGCCGACGAAGCCGAAGCCCAGCGCGCCCGTCTGGCCATGCTGGGGTTCAACGCCAAAGTCAGCGAGCGCGAGCAAGCCGGCCGCCCGGTGTTCCGCGTGCGCCTGGGGCCTTACACCCAGCGCACCGAAGCCGAAGGCCTGCAGGAGCGCCTGCAAGCCCAAGGCGTAGACGCCGCTCTGGTGCGGGTGCAGCGCTGACGTGCTGGAACTTTTTCCCGGCCAGCCAACCCCAACCGCCATCGGCCGCCCCTGACGCGGCCACCCCATGGAGTGACCCGTACATGCAACGACGCGCGTTTTCCCGCACCCTGCTCGGCGCCAGCGCCGCCACCTCGCTGGGCGCGGCTGCCCTGTGGCCCGCACTGGCCCAAGCCCAAGCCGCCGGCTTCAAGGAAGGCAGCGACTACCGCCGCCTCGGCAAACCGGCCCCGGTGGATGCCCCGGCTGGCAAGATCGAAGTGATCGAGTTCTTCGCCTACACCTGCGTGCACTGCTTCAACTTCGAGCCGTTGCTGACCCAGTGGATGAAAACAGTGCCCGCCCATGTGGTGGTGCGCCGTTCGCCGGTGGGCTTCAACGCCCAGTTCGTGCCGCTGCAAAAGCTTTATTTCACGCTGGAAGCTATGGGCAAGCTCGACGCTCTGCACGACAAGGTGTTCAAAGCCGTCCACGAAGAGCGCCAACGGCTGAACACACCCGACGCGATCGCCAGCTGGGCCGCCAGCCAAGGCCTGGACCGCACCCAGTTCAACCAGGTTTTCAACTCGTTTGCCGTTACCGGCAAGGTCAACCGCGCCACCCAGTTGCAAGACGCCTACGAAGTGGAAGCCACGCCCTCGCTGGGCATCGCCGGGCGCTACTACGTGCCGGGCCAGGCGGCACGCACGCTGACCATCGCCAACGCGCTCATCAACGAAGCGCGCAAGGGCTGACCGCCCAGCCCCTGGCCGCAGGTCAGGGGCTACAATCGGTGCGTCCAAATGCAATTTTCGTGCCGATGATGAACACCCCACGCCTCCCCCTGGCGCGCGCCGGCCGGCTGCTGTTCGCAGCAGCCCTGGGGTGCGCCGCCCTGCTGCCCGCGCACGCCGAACGCGCCGACCGCAACGCCCCCATGAACGCCGAAGCGGACGCGCTGCGCTACGACGACGCGCGCCAGACCAGCGTGTTCACCGGCAACGTGGTCATCACCAAAGGCACCATCGTCATCCGTGGCCAGCAGGTGGATGTGCGGCAAGACGCGCAGGGCAACCAGTTTGGCACGGTGCTGGGCCAGGGCGACCGCTTGGCCTTCTTCCGCCAGAAGCGCGAAGGAGTGGATGAGTTCATTGAAGGCGAAGCCCAGCGCATCGAATACGACAGCCAGGCCGACACGGTGAAGTTCATCGGCCAGGCGGTGCTGCGCCGCTACCGGGGCGCCACCCTGAACGATCAGACCAGTGGCGGCACCATCTTCTACAACAACCGCACCGAGACCTTTACGGTGGACGGTGGCCCGGGCAGCCGCACCGCCGCCAACCCGAGCGGACGGGTGCGCGCACTGCTGACGCCCAACCCGGCGCCGGGCAGCGCCGCCCCGGCACCGGCCACTCCGCTGCAGCCCAGTACCCGGCTGGAGCCCCGGCAGTGACCGGGACGCCCCCGGCCGCCAGCCGCCTGGAAGCGCGCGGCCTGCAAAAACGCTACGGCCGCCGCCCGGTGGTCAAGGACGTGTCACTGGCCGTGAACAGCGGTGAAGTGGTGGGTTTGCTCGGCCCCAACGGCGCTGGCAAAACCACCTCGTTCTACATGATCGTGGGCTTGGTGCGGGCCGATGCGGGCAACATCACGCTGGACGGCCAGCCGATCCAGCACCTGCCGATCCACCGGCGCGCCCGCATGGGCCTGGGCTACCTGCCGCAGGAAGCTTCCATCTTCCGCAAGCTGACGGTGGAACAGAACGTGCGCGCGGTGCTGGAGCTGCAAACCGACGCCCAAGGGCGCGCGCTGTCGCCCAGCGCCATTGAAGAACGGCTGAACCGCCTGCTGGAAGACCTGCACGTCACCCACCTGCGGCACTCGCCCGCGCCGGCCCTGTCGGGCGGTGAGCGGCGCCGAGTGGAAATTGCGCGCGCCCTGGCCACCGAACCCCGCTTCGTGCTGCTGGACGAACCCTTCGCCGGCATCGACCCGCTGGCCATCGCCGACATCCGCCAGGTCATCGGCTATCTGGCCGGAGAAGGCATCGGCGTGCTGATCACCGACCACAATGTGCGCGAGACGCTCGAGATCAT
>CAZGDZ010000086.1:0-7632 GCA_964524855.1 uncultured Macromonas sp. | reverse complement strand
CGCCTCGGTCAGGCTCAGACCCAGGCGCTTGGCCCGCAAGGTCAGCTTCAGCCGGGTTCGGTCACGCGAGGAATACACCCGGTTGCGCCCCCCCGGCCCTTCGCGCAGCGGTTGCAACAACCCCATGTCTTCGTAGAACCGGATCGCGCGCGTGGTCAGGTCGAATTCCTTGGCCAGATCGCTGATGGTGTAAGTGGTGACGTTTGCCATGGGGGTTCGGGATTTGGCTGACGTTTACGTTAACGTCAGGCTTTCATCTTAGCGGAAGCGGCGCCGGTGTGCCGCTCAGCCGGGGTGCAAACGCACTCGTTTGAGTGCTTGGCGCCGTTGCACATGGTCGGGCAGCACCTCGGCCACGACGGCCCAGAAAGCTGGGCTGTGGTTCATTTCACGCAAGTGAGCCAACTCGTGTACCACCACGTAGTCGATCAAATCCATTCCCAAGTGAATGAGCCGCCAGTTCAACCGAATGCGCCCACTGGCCGACGCGCTGCCCCAGCGGGTGCCGGCACTGGACAGGCCCAGTTGGGTGCATTGCACACCCATCTGCGCTGCGTAGTGCGCCAGGCGTTGCTGGAACAGGGCCAGGGCTTCGCGCCGCAGCCAGGCGTGCACAGCCTCGCGCACCCGCTCCTCGCTCGCATCCCGCGCGAGCCCGACCAGCAAACGCTCGCCCTGCACGCCCACCCCGGCCCCTTCAAAGGTGTGGCTGGGGTCCAGCACGAGGGTCAACGCCTGGCCTAGGTAAGCCACGGTTTCGCCTTCGCGCCAACTGGGTGGCGGTACGGCCGCCCGTTGCTGTTCCTGCACCTGGCGCAATTTGTCTTTCACCCAGGCCGACTTGGTGTGGATGAACGCCTCCACCTCGGCCACCGGCGTCCAGCGCGGCGCGCGCACGCTCAGGCCGAGTGGCCCGACCGACAAACCGATGGTGCGGCGCTGCCCGCGCTTGAATTCATAGGCCACCAGGGCCTCGCCCAGCCGACATTGCCGGTTGGCGCGCGGATGGCGCCAAGTCAAGGGCTGCTCGGTCTGCGCCCCGAACAAATCGAGTTGGGTCAGGTCGGCCACGCGCGACACAGCCGGCCCTCAGGCGGGTTGGCTGTCGGTGTAGGCCTCGGGGTCCAGGCGGTGCATTTCGCCCTCGATCCAGGCCTCCACTTCGCGCATCAGCTCTTCCGCTTCGCGCCCCACGCTGGGGATGGGTTTGCCGATAGAAAATTCCACCACCCCCGGACGCTTGACCAGCGCCTTGCGCGGCCAGCACTTGGCCGACGTCACTGCGATCGGAATCACCGGCGCACCGGTCTGGATGGCCAGCCGGGTACCGCCGGTTTTGTACTCGCCGCGCTGGCCACGGTCAATCCGGGTACCCTCGGGAAACATGATGACCCACGTACCTTGAGCCAGTAACCGCCGCCCCTGCTGCACCACCTTGGCAAAGGCGCGTGCGCGCTGCGAACGGTCGATGTGGATCATGTCCATCTTGGCCATTGCCCAACCGAAGAAGGGCACGCGCAGCAGCTCCTTCTTGAACACGTAGGCCAGCGGGTGTGGCATCAGCGTGGGCATGGCGAAGGTTTCCCAGGTGGACTGGTGCTTGACCAGCAACACCGCTGGAGCGGTGCTGCCCACCGGCAGGTTTTCCCAACCGATGATGTGGTTGCGGATGCCCAGAATCCAGCGCCCACCCCACACCGCCAGGCGCAACCAGCCGGCACAGAACCAATAAATGCGGGTACTGCTGAGGAAGGGTGCCACCACGAGCACCGCCAGCGCCCACGGCACCACCGTGACCGCCATGAACAACAGGTGCAAAACCGAGCGAAGGGCGTTCATCAAAGGGCTTTCTGGGCCTCGCGCGCCAACACGGCATCGACGAAGGCATTAAGGTCTAGGTGCTGGGACACGCCGGGTGGCAAACCCTCGGGCGCACCACCCAGGCGGTAGGGTGCGGACTGGCCAGTGAGCACCAGATGCGCTTCACAGCCGGCAGCCACGGCAGCCTGCGCGTCGCGCACCGAATCGCCGACGGCCACGATCTGCGGCGGCGGCACACCCAGGCGGCGAGAAATCTGCAAAAACAAACCCGGCGCGGGCTTGCGGCAATCGCAGTCGTCTTCGGGCGCGTGCGGGCAGAAAAACACCGCCTCTACCCGAGCACCCACACCCGCCAGCAACTTGTGCATGCGAGCATGAACTGCGTTCAATGTGGCCACATCGAACAGACCACGCCCCAGGCCCGACTGGTTGGACGCGACCACCACCCGCCAGCCGGCATGGTTGAGCCGTGCCACCGCTTCCAATGCGCCCGGCAGCGGCTGCCAGTCGTCAGACGAGCGGACAAAATCCTCGGGGTCGGCCCCGAGGGTGCCGTCACGATCCAAGACGATGAGGCGGGCGTCGCGGCCGAGCAAAGGCATGAGCGGGGAGTCAGGCGGCCAGGCGCGACAAATCAGCCACGCGGTTCATGGCCGCGTGCAGGCTGGCCAGCAGGCCCAGGCGGTTGGCCTTCAGCGCCGGGTCGTCGGCGTTGACCATGACCTGGTCGAAGAAGGTGTCCACCGGGGCCTTGAGCGCGGCCAGAGCCTGCAGGTTGGCGGTGTAATCACCGCGCTCGAACGCGGCCTGGGCGGCGGGCGCCACCTGGGCCAGCGCGGCGGCCAATGCGGCCTCGGCGGCCTCTTTCAGCAACGCCGGGTTGACCTCGGGCTGCACCGCGCCCTCGGCCTTCTTGAGGATGTTCCCAACGCGCTTGTTCGCGGCGGCCAGGGCCGGCGCTTCGGGCAGCGCGGCAAAGGCACGCACCGCCGCCAGCCGCTGCGCCACGTCGCTCAGGCGGGCGGGTTTCAGCGCCAGCACCGCGTCCACTTCCTGGACGCTGTAGCCTTGGTCGCGCAGGCTCACCGCCTGGCGGTCCAGCATGAAGTCCAGCAGCGCGGCGGTGGGGTCGGTGATCAGCTCGCCAAACGGCTGGGCCGCGGCCTGTAGCAGCACTGGCACATCAAGCGGCAACTGCTTTTCGGTCAGGATGCGGACCACGCCCAGCGCGTGGCGGCGCAACGCAAACGGGTCTTTGTCGCCGGTGGGCAGGTTGCCGATGCCGAACATGCCCACCAGGGTCTCCAGCTTGTCGGCCAGTGCCAGCACGGTGCCGGTGTGGTTGCGCGGCAGCGCGTCGCCGGCAAAACGCGGCTTGTAGTGGTCCTCGATGGCGATGGCCACGCCGTCACGCAGCCCTTCATGGCGGGCGTAGTAGCCGCCCATGATGCCTTGCAGCTCGGGGAACTCGCCCACCATGTCGGTCAGCAAATCGGTCTTGGCCAGCAGGGCCGCTTGCTGCACCTTGCTGTCGAGCACGTCGAAATGGTCTTTCTCGTCCACGCCGAAGGGCACCGTGGCCAGGCGCCACTGGTTGACAATGGCGTGGGCAATGGCACGCACCCGCTCGCTGCGTTCGCCCTGGGTGCCCAGTTTGTTGTGGTACACCACTTTGGCCAGGCCGGGCACGCGGCTCTCCAGCGTCTTTTTACGGTCCTGGTCGAAGAAGAACTTGGCATCGGCCAGGCGCGGGCGCACCACGCGCTCGTTGCCGCCGATCACCGCGCTCGGGTCGGCCGGGCTGATGTTGCTGACCACCAGGAACTGGTTCGTCAGCTTGCCGGCCGCGTCCAGCAGCGGGAAGTACTTCTGGTTGGCCTTCATCGTCAGGATCAGGCACTCCTGCGGCACGTCCAGGAATTCAGGCTCGAACTGGCACACCAGCACGTTGGGGCGCTCCACCAGCGCGGTCACCTCGTCCAGCAGGGCCTCATCCTCGATGGGGCGGCAACCGTTGCCCACTTGCGCCGCGGCGGCGGCCAGCTGGCGCGCGATCTCGGCCTTGCGCTCGGCGAAGCTGGCGATCACCGCGCCGTCGTCGCGCAGGGCCTGGGCGTAGGCGTCGGCGTTGGGGATCTCGACCCGGGGCTGGGCCGCCTCAAAGCGGTGGCCCTGGGTGGTGTGCCCAGCCGTCAGGCCCAGCGCCTTGACCGGCACCACGGTCTCGCCGTGCAGCGCCACCAGGCCGTGCGCCGGGCGCACGAAGTGCACACTGCTCCAGCCGGGCAGCTCGCAGTCCGTCTCCAACTGGTAGGTCATGACCTTGGGGATGGGCAGCTTGGCGATGGCTTCGTCCAGCGCTTTTTGCAGGCCGGTGTCCAGTGTGGCGCCGGTGACCAGGCTGTCGTAGAACAGCGCTTCGGCCTTGCCTTCGCCCTGGCGCTTGAGCGCGGCCACGGCGGCGGCCGGGTCGGACAGGTCCGCACCCAGCGACTGCAGTTTCTTCAGCAGCGCCGGGGTGGCCTGGCCGTCGGCGGTCAGCGCCACCGACACCGGCATCAACTTTTGCTGCACGGCTTTGTCTTCTGCCTTCAGCGCCACGTGGGTGACGTGGGCGGCCAGGCGGCGCGGCGAGGCGAACGGCGTCACCACCGAATTCGCGCCGGCCAGGCCCTGGGCCTTGAGTTGCTCGGCCAGCACACCGGCGAAGGCGTCGCCCAGCTTGGGCAGTGCCTTCGGCGGCAGCTCTTCCACGAACAGTTCGACGAGGAGGTTTTTCGTTGTCATTTTCAGGGGCTCCGGCTCAGGCGGCTTTTTTGTCGGCCGGCGCGGCCATCTGGGCCACCCACTCGCGCGGGGCCATGGGGAAACCCAGCCGTTCGCGGCTCTCGTAATAGGCCTGCGCCACGGCACGCGCCAGGTTGCGGATGCGGCCGATGTAGGCAGCGCGTTCCGTCACGGAAATGGCGCCGCGCGCGTCCAGCAGGTTGAAGGTGTGGGCGGCCTTGAGCACCTGCTCGTAGGCTGGCAGCGCCAGTTGCTGTTCCATCAGGTACTTGGCCTGTTTTTCGTGGGCACCGAAGGCGGTGAACAGGAAATCCGCGTCCGAATGCTCAAAGTTGTAGGTGCTCTGCTCCACCTCGTTCTGGTGGTACACGTCGCCGTACTTCAGGGTATTGGTCCACTGCAGGTTGTAGACGTTGTCCACCCCTTGCAAATACATGGCCAGGCGCTCCAGGCCGTAGGTGATTTCGCCGGTGGCCGGTTTGCAGTCAATGCCGCCGACCTGCTGGAAGTAGGTGAACTGCGTCACTTCCATGCCGTTCAGCCACACCTCCCAGCCCAGGCCCCAGGCGCCCAGCGTGGGGTTTTCCCAATCGTCTTCCACAAAGCGGATGTCGTTCTTCTTCAGTTCGAAGCCCAGCGCTTCCAGCGAACCCAGGTACAGCTCCAGGATGTTGCTGGGCGCGGGCTTCAACACCACCTGGTACTGGTAGTAGTGCTGCAGGCGGTTCGGGTTCTCGCCATAGCGGCCGTCTTTGGGGCGACGGCTGGGCTGGACGTAGGCGGCCTTCCACGGCTCGGGGCCAATGGCGCGCAGGAAGGTGGCAGTGTGGCTGGTGCCAGCGCCCACTTCCATGTCGTAGGGTTGCAGCAGGGCGCAGCCCTGGGCGTCCCAGTAGGCCTGGAGCTTGAGGATGATTTGTTGAAAGGTCAGCATCGGACGGTGGGACTGGTGTTCATGCAAGGGCAACCTGTCATTTTAGTTCGCGGCGCCGCATCGCCAAGGGCAGCAGTGCCAGCAACAGCGCCGCGCACGCTGCCACCAGCGGCCACAAACCCCAGCGGCCAGCCCAGCGCGCATAGGGCGTCAGGCCTTCGCGGCCGTCCACTTCGGCCCGCAGCGCATCGCGGGTCAGGCGTGGCAATTCGGCCAGCACCTGCCCTCGGTGGTCGATCGCGGCGGTGGCTCCGGTGTTGGTGGCGCGCAGCATGGGCCGTTGCAGCTCCAACGCCCGCATGCGGGAAATGTGGCGGTGCTGGTCAATCGCGATGGTGTTGCCAAACCAGGCAATGTTGCTGACGTTGACCAACACAGTCGGCGCCTGCGCCGCGTCGCGGAACGACGCCGCCAACTCCTCGCCAAACAAATCCTCGTAACAAACGTTGGGCGCCACGCGCTGCCCGGCCCACACAAAAGGCGCCTGGCCCAGCGCGCCACGCCGGAAGTCGCCCAGCGGAATGTGCATCAGATCGACAAACCAGCGAAACAAGGGCGGCACAAATTCGCCAAAGGGCACCAGATGGTGCTTGTCGTATCGGTGTTCGGCACCGTCGGGGGCCCAACTGACCACCGAATTGGTGTAACCCTCGGCCCAACTGCCCAGCGGCAAACCCAGCATCACCGCAGACCGGCCCTGCGCCACCGCATCGCGCAAGTCCTGCCAGTAGGCAGGCGACACGTCTTGCGGCAACACCGGAATGGCGGTTTCGGGCGCCACGACCAAGCCAGCGCGATCGGCCGGCAAAGGCACGGCCACCGCCGCCCGCACCTGCTGGGCATACCAGGTCAATGCCAGGGGCACGCCCGCCTGGGCTTCAAATTTTTCGTTTTGCGGGATGTTGCCTTGCAACAACGTGGCCTGCAGCAAGCCTGCCGATCGGGTGTATTCCGGCCAAGCCTCGGCCCAGCGCTGCCCCACGGAAGGCGACAAGACGGTGAACACCAACGCCATCACGGCCAGCGGGCGCCAGCGCGCGCGGCCTTTCCGCAGGCGCGATGCCGCGTCGGCCAACAGCACCGCCACCCCAGCCGCCAGCGCGCCCAGGCCATAGACACCGACGTAAGGCGCGAGCCAGGCCAAGGCGTCCACCTGGGCATAGCCCACCGCACCCCAAGGGAAGCCGGTGAACCAGGTACCCCGCGCCCACTCAGCCAGGGTCCACCCAGCAGCCCAAACCAGCGCCCGCGCCCACCCAGGGGCAGCGCGCCAGTGCCAGAACAACCCGGCTGCGGCGGCGTAATACCCCCCCAGTGCGGTGGCCAGCGCCCACACCGCCAAGCCGGCCAGTGGCGGCGCCATGCCGCCATAGGTGTGCATGGACACGTACAACCACCAGAAAGTGCCAGCCAGCCACGCCGTGGCAAACAGCCAACCGCGCCAGGCGCTGGCCCAGGCGCTGGGTGCGGACTGCACCGCCCACACCAAGGCGGCCATGGCCAACAACTGCAACCCAGGCACCGGCTCGCCCTGCGGCCAACCCCAGGCCCAGGGCCACGCCAGCGATACCGCCTGCGCCCAGCCTGCCAGCACCCATCCCCCCAGGCGGGCCGCCCCGCCCAAGGTCATGCGGCGTCCACCAGGCGCGAGACTTTGAACCACCTCACCGCGCCACCTTTGGTGTGCTGCACCATGAAGTGCAGGCCACCCACATCGTGGGATTCGCCGCGCTTGGGCACATGTCCCATTTCGTGCGATACCAGCCCACCAATGGTGTCAAAGCCGTCCTCGGGCAAGGTGACGCTGAACCATTCGTTGACCATTTCAAGCGTGGTGTCGCCACTGACGCGCCAAGTGCCATCGGCCAGGGCAAAAATGTCGCCCTCGTCCTCGCCCTCGTCGAACTCGTCCTCGATTTCGCCCACGATCTCTTCCAGCACATCCTCGATGGTGATGAGGCCCGCCACCCGCCCAAACTCGTCAATCACGATGGCCAGGTGGTTGCGGTTGCCGCGGAACTCGCGCAACAGGTCGTTCAGCCCCTTGCTCTCGGGCACGAACACGGCCGGGCGCAGCAGCGCACGCAGGT
>CAZGDZ010000085.1:0-7868 GCA_964524855.1 uncultured Macromonas sp. | reverse complement strand
CAACAGGCGGCGGCCCGCCATCATGGTGCCGCCGGTGGCGATCAGGTCGTCGATGAGCAGCACCCGATCCCCGGGTTTGACGGCATCGGTGTGCAACTCCACCGTCGCGCTGCCGTACTCCAGCTCGTAGGTTTCCGCCACCGTGGTGAACGGCAGTTTGCCCTTTTTGCGGATCGGCACAAAGCCCACCCCCAATTCGTAGGCCAGCACCGAGCCGATGATGAAGCCCCGCGCATCCAGCCCCGCCACCACGTCCGGGCGCAGGGCCCGGTCCATGTAGCGGTGGACAAAGGTGTCGATCAGCACGCGGAACACCTTTGGGTCTTGCAGCAGCGGCGTGATGTCGCGGACCTGCACGCCCGGGGCGGGCCAGTCGGGCCCGGTGCGAATGTGGGTTTTCAGGTATTCGGCGGTATCCATGCCCGGGATTATGGGTCAGGCCAGCGGCTTGAAGGCGTAACCGTTGCCCATGGCTTCCAGGGTGCCCATGGCCGGGAACGGGAAGTGGAAGCCGGCCACCGTCATCTTGTCCTTCACCGCCATGTCGAATATGCGGCGCCGCGTCTGGCGGGCCATTTCGGCGTCCATGTCAAAGGTCACCGCCCAATCGGGGCTGCGCGCGAAGAGTGACGGCACGTTGGTCACGTCGGCCACGTACAACAGCGATTGGCCCTGCGAGCTGACTTTGAAGATGGCCATGCCCGGCGTGTGCCCGTAAGCCGCCATAGAGGTCATACCGGGTGCCAATTCAGCCCCAGGCTCGAAAATGACGAGTCGGTCGGCAGGTACGGCGCCCACCACACGGCGTGCGTTCTCAAATGCGCCACGGGCAGCGGGCGGTGCGGCATTCATGCGTTCGTCGCTCATCCAGTGCGCGTGCTCGGGGGCCGGCACATGCACTTTGGCTTTCGGAAACACCCATTCGCCAGCCTTGTTGCGCAGGCCGTTGATGTGGTCACCGTGGTAGTGGCTCAGAATGACGTGGTCGATGTCACCCGCGCTGTAGCCGGCAGCGGCCAGGTTGGCCAGCAGGCGTCCGGTGGTGGGCGGGCCGTTGTCGGCGAAGCCGGTATCGATCAAAAAGCGCTGCCCGGCCGATACCACCAGCAGCGGCGTGAAGGGGATGTCCACGTACTGCGTCGGCAGGCTCTGGCTGGCCAGCAGGGCCTGCACCTGTTCCAGCGGCGCGTTGCGCACAAACTCGTCGCCCAGCGGGCGGCGCAGGGCACCGTCGTTCAGGGCCACCACCTCGATGTCGCCGACCTTGACTTTGCGATACCCCGGCGCGGGCAAATCGGGCGCACCCAAGTTGGGTGCGTTCTGGGACCAGACGGAAGACAAGGTCAGGGCAGCGGTACCGGCAATACCGGCGGTCAGCACGTGGCGGCGGTTCAGCATCGGGAGTCTCCGGAAAGTTCAAGGAGCCCACACCTTAGCCACGGTCTTGACCGGCCTTGGCGCCGTCAGCCCATTTCCATTTTTAGCACAGGGTTTTTCAGCCACCGCTGACCAGCTTGTCCTCGGCCAGTGCAAGCACCTCCGCCGTTCCTGACAGCACCAGCGTGTCTCCGCCCAGCAGTTGAAGGTCATCGGTCAACGGCACGGCCTTGCCCGCCGCCCTGCGCACGCTGACCACCTGCACCCCCATGGCGTGCAAAGCAAAATCGGCCAACTTCATGCCCACGGTTTTGCCTGCCTGGGGCAACACCACCGTGGTCAAGCGTTCCTGGTAGAGCTCCTCCACGGTGCTGTCGTCAGCGCCGTGGAAGTAGCCCCGCAGCAGGCTGTAACGCGCCTCGCGCTGTTCCTGCACCCGGCGCAGCACGCGGCGGATCGGCACACCCACCAACGCCAGCGCGTGGCTGGCCAGCATCAGGCTGGCCTCGATCGCCTCTGGCACCACCTCGGCGGCACCGGCTGCCTGTAATTTGTCGATGTCCTGGTCGTCCACGGTGCGCACCACCACCGGCACGCTGGGCGCGTGGTCGCGCACATGGTGCAGCACTTTGAGGGCACTGGCGGTGTCCAGGTAAGTGACCACCACCGCGCTGGCGCGGCTCAGGCCTGCGGCCATCAGCGCCTGCAAACGGGCTGCATCGCCAAACACCACCGAATGCCCGGCCGCAGCGGCGTGGCGCACCCGGTCCGGGTCCAGGTCCAGCGCCATGTAGGGCATGTGCTCGGTTTCCAGCATGCGGGCCAGGTTCTGGCCGCAACGCCCGTAGCCACAGATGATGACGTGCTTGTCGGCCGCGATGGATTTGCGGGCGATCTGTGTCATCTGCACCGATTGCATCAACCAATCACTGCCAACCAGCCGGGTGACGATGCGGTTGCTGCCCATGATGACCAGCGGTGCCAGCAACATGGAAATCACCATCGACGCCAGTACCGGGTTGAACAATTCAGGCGGCACCAAACGGTTCTGGTTCGCCAAGGTCAAGAGCACAAAGCCGAATTCGCCCGCTTGCGCCAGGTACAGGCCGACGCGCAACGAGGTGCCGGCCGGCGAGCCGAACAAGCGTGTCAGGCCGGTGATCAAACCCAGTTTGAAGGTGAGCGACAGCACCAGCAGCAGCAGCACCAGAGGCCAACGCTCCAGCACCAGCCGCCAGTCCAGCATCATGCCGATGGTGATGAAAAACAGACCGAGCAACACATCGTGGAAAGGCCGGATATCGGTTTCCACCTGGTGCTTGTACTCGGTCTCGGCAATCAACATGCCGGCCACGAAGGCGCCCAGCGCCAGGCTCAAGCCAGCGTGCTCGGTCAACCAGGCCAAGCCCAGGGTGATGAGCAGCAGGTTGAGCATGAACAGCTCTTCGCTCTTGCGACGGGCCACCAAGGTCAGCCACCAGCGCATCACCTTTTGGCCGCCGGTGAGCAATATGCCCAGCAGCACCACCGCCTTGACCAGCGCCAGCCCCAACGCGGACATGAGCTTTTCGGGATCGGAGCCCAAGGCGGGAATCAACACCAACAGCGGCACCACCGCCAAATCCTGGAACAACAGGATGCCCACCACCCGCTTGCCGTGGTCGCTTTCCAGCTCCAGCCGGTCGGCCACCAGTTTGACCACAATGGCGGTGCTGCTCATGGCCATGACGGCACCCATGGCCAGCGCCGTCTGCCACTCCATGCGCCACCACTGAGGCAGCAGCCAACCCAACCCCAACGAGGCCAGCGTGGTCAACACCACCGTCAGCACCACTTGCGCCGTGCCCAGGCCGAACACATGCTGCTTCATGGAGCGCAACTTGGGCAGGCTGAACTCCAGCCCGATGACGAACATCAGGAACACCACCCCGAACTCAGCCAGGTAGCGCACGCCTGCCGAATCCTGCGCCAGCGCCAAGGCATTCGGGCCGATCAACACCCCCACCGCCAAGTACCCGAGCATGGGCGGCAACTTCAGGGAACGGCAAGCCACCACCCCGACCACGGCGGCCAGCAGGTACAGCAGCGCAATGTCCAGCGAATTCATCCCCCGATCTTAAGGTCCGCCCGAACCGCAAGCCCAGCGTCACAACGAAACGACCATTGGCGGATAATCCGCAGGATGTCTCCACCGCCTGCCATTCACGCCGAAACCACCCTGCAATTGGCCCGCGAGGCCCTGACGATTGAGGCCGATGCCGTGCAAGCGATGGCGCAACGCCTGGACCAGCGCTTCGTGGACGTGGTACAGCGCATGTTGGCCTGCCGTGGCCGCGTCGTCGTGACCGGCATGGGCAAAAGCGGCCATGTGGGCCGCAAAATTGCTGCCACCCTCGCGTCCACCGGCACCCCAGCCATGTTCGTGCACCCGGCCGAAGCCAGCCACGGCGACTTGGGCATGATCACCACGGCCGATGTGGTGCTGGCCATCAGCAACAGCGGCGAAAGCGAAGAGCTGACCGCCATCCTGCCGCTCATCAAACGCATGGGCGTGCCCATGGTGGCAATGACCGGACGCGCCGAGTCCAGCCTGGGCCGCCACGCTGACGTGGTGCTGGACACCCGGGTGGACAAAGAGGCCTGCCCGCACAACCTGGCCCCCACCGCCAGCACCACCGCCCAACTGGCGATGGGCGATGCCCTGGCTGTGGCACTGCTGAGCGCGCGCGGCTTCAAGGCCGACGACTTTGCCCGCTCCCACCCCGGCGGAGCCCTGGGCCGCAAGCTGCTCACCCTGGTCAGCGACGTGATGCGGCCGGCCGATCAGGCTCCCCGCGTCGCCACCTCGGCCCAGCTGCCCGACATGATGCGCGAGATCAGCGCCAAGGGCTTGGGCGCCACCGCCATCGTGGACGAGACAGGCCGCCCGATCGGTATCTTCACCGACGGCGATCTGCGCCGCCTGATCGAACGCGGGGCCGATCTGACGCAGATCACCGCCGACCAGGTGATGCACCCCCAACCGCGCACCGTGGCCCCCGACGCCTTGGCAGTGGAAGCTGCCGAGCTGATGGAAGAACACCGCATCACCAGCGTGCTGGTGGTGGACGCCGACGGCCGCCTGTGCGGCGCCCTGAACAGCCACGACCTGATGCGCGCGAAAGTGATCTGACGCCATGACCCTGCCCCCATTGGCCCCAACGCTGACCTTTTCACCCACGCTGCTGCTGCGCGCCCAGCCGGTGCGGGTGGCGTTTTTCGACGTCGATGGCGTGCTGACCGACGGCAGCCTGTACTTCAGCGCCGACGGCGAAACGCTCAAACGCTTTCACACGCTGGACGGACACGGGTTGAAGCTGCTGCAACGCGCCGGAATCACACCCGCCGTGGTGACCGGCCGCGATTCGCCCGCGCTGCGGCGCCGGCTGGAGGCCCTGGGCGTGACCCATGTGCGCTACGGCACCGAAGACAAACGGCCTGCCGCCGAAGCCATCTTGGCCGAACTGGGGTTGGACTGGAGCCAAGCCGCCGCCATTGGCGACGACTGGCCCGACCTGCCGGTGCTGCGCCGCTGTGCCTTCGCTGCCGCCCCACCCGCCGCCCAGGCCGATGTGCGGGCCACCGTCCACCACGTCACCCAAGCGGCTGGCGGCCACGGCGCTGCCCGCGAGTTTTGCGACCTGCTGTTGGTGGCCAGCGGCCACTACGCACGGCTGCTGCAGGAGGCTGCCGCTTGAACGCGCCCCGTGCTCGCTGGTGGAGCCACGCCTGGGACCGACTCTCCATCTACCTGCCGGTGCTGCTGATGGGTGGACTGGCGCTCGCCAGCTATTGGTTGATCCGCCTGACACCTACGCCAGAACCACCTGCACCGCCGCGCCCCGTGAGCCATGAACCCGACTATTTCATGCGCGACTTTGCCTTGCGCAATTTCAACGCCGCCGGGGCACTGGAACACGAACTAAAGGGGCAGGAACTGCGCCACTACCCCGACACTGGTGAGCTGGAGGTGGACGGGGCCCGGTTGCTGTCGTTGCACCCCTCGGGGCGGGTCAGCACCGCGCAGGCCGATCGCTTGACCGCCAACGCCAACCAGACCGAATACCGACTGACCGGCAACGTGGTGCTGGTGCGCGAAGGCGACCGGGTCACTGCCGAGACGCTGGACTACGACACCAACCGCAGCGTGGCCACCTTGCAAGGCCGAGTGCAAGCCCGCTTGGCCGGCCAACGCTGAACTTTCAGAAAAGCACAGGTAAAAAACAACCCCGGGGCCTTGCGACACCGGGGCTTTGTGGGTTCAGATCAGCAGAGCGTCAACCCTGCTGACTGGCGCCGCGATCAGTAACCGCCGCGACCACCACCGCCTTCGCGGCGGCCACCGTGGCCGTAGGGGCTGCGGAAGCCACCTTCGTTGCCACCACCGAAACCACCGCCACCGCCTTCACGACGGCCGCCACCGAAACCACCGGTGCGGGGGGGGCGGGCTTCCATCGGACGGGCTTCGTTCACCACCAGGCTGCGACCGCCCAGGGACTGGCCGTTCATGCCTTGGATCGCGGATTGGGCTTCAGCGTCGCTGGCCATTTCCACGAAACCGAAACCTTTGGAGCGGCCGGTGTCACGTTCCATCATGACTTTGGCGCTGCTCACATTGCCGTAGGCGCCGAAAGCTTGTTGCAGATCTTCGTCGCGAACGGTGTACGGCAGGTTGCCGACGTACAGTTTGTTGCCCATTGAAAGGGACTCCTGAAAAACACAAAAAATAACTAGCGATGGAGCCCCGTTATCACGACGAAACCGCTTGAACTGGCTGCTGTGGCACGAGAAACTGACCGATCACCTCATTGCGCAGCGAAACCGCGCGGAATCATTATGCGCCCTGGCATCGATTTACAGGGATTTTTTTTGCATGGGGAGCGTTGCGGAGTCGCAACACCCTTGCCATCAATCACCCGCGGCAGGGCGTTGCCGGCGGTAAATCACGTGGTAGCTCAGGCCCACCAGCACGCTGCCGCCCAGCAAATTGCCCACAATCACGGGCACCCAGTTGCCCAACATCCCCAAGCCGGTGACCACCCCGTCTGCGGTGGGCACCTGCCCCGATTGCTGCAGCATCCAGGCCAGCGGCATGAAGTACATGTTGGCAATGCTGTGCTCAAACCCGGCCGCCACAAAAGCGCCAATGGGAAACACGATCGCCACCGCCTTGTCCGCCAGGCTGCGGCCGGCCATGGCCATCCACACCGCCAGGCACACCAACACGTTGCACAACACCCCACGCAGCAATGCCTCTTGCCAGGGCAGCGCCTGCTTGGTCAGCGCAATCTTGACCGCCGTCTGCCCCACGGCGCCGCCGTTCATGAGCGTGTGCCCGCTGTAAAACACCAACAACGCCAGCCCGGCCGCGCCCACCAGGTTGGCCAAGCAAACCACACCCCAGTTGCGTAACACCTCGCGGGTGCTGACCAAACCATCGGCCCAGGCCATGGCCAGCAGGTTGTTGCCGGTGAACAGCTCCGCCCCAGCCACCACCACCAACAGCAGACCGAGCGAAAACACCAGCCCGCCCAGCACCTGGCTGGCGGCAAAACCCAATGTGGCGTCGGCCTTGACCAACGTGAACACGAGCGAGCCCAAGCCGATGAACGCCCCCGCCAGCACGCCCAACATGGCCAATGGCAGCAAGGGCAAGCGCGCCTTGACGACGCCCACCTGCTCCACCCGCTGTGCCACCTCGCGTGGGGCGTAGGCGTCCGAACCGTAGATTTCCGACATCTGCCATCTCCTTGGGTGACCGGGCAGCAGCCTAGCCTTCACGGGCTGCCCAGCTTCACTTTATACTCGGGCAGCGCCGATTTGATTCCGGAATTGCGGGCGCATTAAAAATGCCGCTAAAGAGGAGACACCCGGTCCCGCACCCCGTCTTCTGCTTGAATGAACGGTCTGGCGGCGCCGGGTTTTTTGTTTGGGGCTTGCTGCCCCGGGGTGAAGCACGTGATCGTCACACCACAACGCATGCGATTCGACCAGCCGCTGCCGCTGCAAAGCGGTGCGCTGCTGCCGAGCTACGAGCTCGTCTATGAAACCTATGGCACGCTGAATGCGGACCGCTCCAACGCGGTGTTGATTTGCCATGCACTGAACGCTAGCCATCATGTGGCCGGGCGCCATGCTGACGCGAACGGCCACCCCATCGCCAAGAGCGAAGGCTGGTGGGACAGCATGATCGGCCCTGGAAAGGCGGTGGACACCGATCGATGGTTTGTGATCGGCGTGAACAACCTGGGCTCCTGCTTCGGCAGCACCGGGCCGACGCACACCAACCCCGCCACCGGCGAGCCCTGGGGTGCCGACTTCCCGGTGATGACGGTGGAAGACTGGGTGAATGCCCAGGCCCGGCTGCTGGACGCGCTCGGCATCGGGCAACTGGCCGCGGTCATGGGTGGAAGCCTGGGCGGCATGCAAACGCTGAGCTGGACGCTGCAATA
>CAZGDZ010000084.1:0-7892 GCA_964524855.1 uncultured Macromonas sp. | reverse complement strand
ATCCCTGGTCAAAATTCAGTTGGCACAGGTGGTCAATTTTGAATTGGCGCCAACAAGCCCGCACTCTTGCACCGCACGTCTGGCCATCTCACGCCGGCGAGATGGCCTCACCACTTTTTTGCGAGTGCCTCGGCCACGATGTCGGCTTTGATCTTCTCTTCGACGTACATCTTCTTGAGCCGCCGGTTCTCTTCCTCGAGCTCTTTCATGCGCGCCATGAGCGAGGCGTCCATCCCACCGAACTTGGCGCGCCACTTATAGAAGGTCGCCACGCTGATGCCCAGTTCCCGGCAGACCTCGGGCACCGACAAGCCGACCTCCACCCGCTTGAGCGCGTCCATGATCTGGCTGTCGCTAAACCTTGACTTCTTCATGTAGAAATTCTCCTTCGAAAACTTCTACTTCTCGCCCCTCTGGTTTTTCGGGGGGATTACCATGGACTCGACCGGTCCAAGCTACAACCAGCACAGGAAATCGGCACCCAAAGAAAATTAGTGGAGTTCGCATGGTTGGCGCCGGAGCAGCGGGTGTGCTCCCTAGGCTTGAGTTCTGCTGCCCCAGAGCGTTGGATGCCAGACAAGTGCAGTCGTGGCACACTGAGGCGCATGTGGTGCATCGATCCCTCCGAAGTTGAGTTCACGGCGATCCGTGCTCAAGGCGCGGGCGGGCAAAACGTCAACAAGGTGTCCAACGCGGTTCACCTGCGCTTTGACGTGGTTGCTTCCTCGTTGCCTGATGCAGTCAAGCAGCGCCTGCTTGCCCATGCCGACCAGCGAATCACTCAGCAGGCCGTGATCGTCATCAAGGCGCAGGGTAGCCGAAGCCTGGAACAGAACAAAGCCGATGCTCTTGAACGGCTGCAAGCGCTGGTGAATGCCGCTGCGTATGTGCCCAGGACGCGCAAGGCGACGCGGCCGACTGCCGCTTCCAAGCAGCGACGACTGAGCAGCAAAGCCAGCAGGTCGCAGATCAAGCAGGGACGCGGAAGGGTCTCAAGCGAAGGCTGACCTGCGGTTCAGCAGCACCTAAGGTGCCCCAGTGTCCTGTCGTATTCGCCAGGGCAGATCCGGCATTGCCTGCCCAAGAAAAGATCAGTCAACCCCGTTCCTCCATTCAATGAACCCGGTGTCGCACTTGGCTCTTGACACCGCTCTTGGAGGTCGAAGGAGCCCTCCGAGAGGAACAGTGCCGCCTGATCAAAAACTCCCCAGTACCGTGCCCAGCGACACTACTGCCACCAGCGCAAGCAGGGGGAATGCCACAGCGACCATGAAGATGTCAAAGTAGCTCTTGCGGTGTGACATGCCGCAGATGCCCAGCAGCGTGATCACCGCGCCGTTGTGGGGCAGGGCGTCTAGCCCCCCGGTGGCGATGGCCACGACGCGGTGCAACAACTCTGGCGCGATGCCAGCGGCCTCTCCCATGGCGAGCCAAGTGTGACCCAGTGTCTGCAGCGCGATGCTCATGCCGCCCGACGCCGAACCCGTGATGCCGGCCAGGATGTTGACCGCAATCGACATGCTCACCAGCGGATTGCCCGGGGCGATGCCCAGCACCCCGTCGCGAATCAAGGTGAACCCAGCGAGCGAGGCGATGACCGCGCCAAAGCCCACTTGAGAGGCGGTGTTGAGCAAGGGCAGCACCGAACTGGTGGCACCGGCTTCCAGGGTAGAAATCAGGGCCGTTAAGCGTCTGCGCTGCAGCACCAGCAACAGAACGATGGCCGCGCTGAGCGCGCCAATGACTGCCCAGATGCCACGCAGGTGGTTGATTTGCGTGGCGCCGAACCGTGGTTCAGCGAGGTAGGCGGTATCCATGGATGGAAACACCCAGGTGGCCAGTACATAGTTGAGCACAATCACCAGCACCACGGGCGCCATGGCCAGGGCGAAGACGCGTCCGCTGAACGCGGTGGCGGACATGGGTTGCGCACGCGTGGGCACGCCCGCTGCATGACCGTTCGATGCGTTGGCGGGATCGTCCAGCGCGGGTGCATCGGCATCGTCGCCATAGCCTTCACCCTGGCCCTGGGCGTATGCCGCACGGCGCGTGAGCCACAGCGTGCCCAGCACCAGCATCACCGCGCCGCCAATCAGGCCCAGCCCCGGTGCGGCAAATGGCGTGGTGCCGAAGTACGGCATGGGAATGGCGTTCTGGATGGCGGGTGTGCCGGGCAGCGCCGTCATGGTGAACGTGAACGCACCCAGGGCGATGGTGCCGGGAATGAGGCGCTTGGGTACGTCGGCCTGGCGGAACAGCGCTGCCGCAATCGGGTAGACCGCGAACGCCACCACGAACAGCGACACGCCACCATAGGTGAGCACCGCGCAGGCCAGCACGATGGCCAGGATGGCGCGTTGCGCGCCCAACCCGGTAACGATGCCCTGAGCGATCACGCCGGCCGAGCCCGAGGCTTCCATGAGTTTGCCGAACACCGCGCCCAGCAGGAACAGCGGAAAGAACGCGATCACGAAGCCGCCGAGCGCCGGCATGAACACCTGGGTGTAGCTGGCCAGCAGCGGCGCACCCGGTGTGAACAGCGCCGCCAGCAAAGCCATGAGCGGCGCCAGGATGAGCACACTCACGCCCCGGTAGGCCAGTGCCATCAGCAACACCAGCGCCAGCCCGATGCCTGCGATGCTGCTCATGAGGCCAGCGCGCCAAGCAGGGCTTGGTCGAATTGCAGGCGGGGGCTGGTGCCGGATTGGGTGGGCAGGGATAGGCGCATGGGGTTCCTTGTCAACGCCCTATTGTGCATCGCAACAAATAGTTGCCGCTTTTCACGGCGTCAATCTGGGGCCGTTGCAGTTGCCTCGTTTGCTGAGTTGGGGGGTGCTATCCGCCCGAGGGTCAATCAACTCAAACCAGTTGGTTGACCTGAGTGCCCACAGGCCCGGAAACGGCCAGCGGCAGGTTGGCCGGAGCTGCCTGCAGCAAAGCCATGGCGCCAGAGGCCTGAACGTCAAGGGCTTTTTTCAGGACCGACATTTGCACTGCCTGAGTCAGTTCGGCTTGTTGCAGCTGTACTGCGGCATTGACCAGCGCGGTGGGGGAAACGTCCATGCTTGATGCTCTCCGTGAGGTATTCGATATATCGGAGCGGACGACCAAGACATGAGTCAGTAGTGCGGCGGCAGCTCGTCACGCAAGCTGCGGAAAGCGCCCGGGGCGCCGTCGTCCATCCGGTTGGACAGCCTTGCCAGCTCGCGCTGCAACTGCTCAATCTGCAGTTGCTGTCGGTACGCCTGGGCGTTGAGCTCCTCAATCCAGTCGTCGTTGACGCTGGCCTTGATTTCCAGGTTGGTGAGCCGCTCTTGTTCTTCAGCGAGAGCCGGGTGGGGTGTGCGGTTGGAGGGCATGGGGGATGAACGTTCGGGCCAATGCGGCGTGGCCAGTACCTCGGCGGTGTGTTGGCCGAGGGTGGGTGCCAGGCGGTGGAGCTGGCCCGGCGTGGCGCTGAGCTTGGGCACGATGCCCGGTACTTTGAGGGGTGACCCGTCGGCGCTGGTGGTGTCAAGGATCATGTCACGCGCCAGGTATTGTGGGTCGCGCGCAATGTCTGCGGCAGAGTAGATCGGTCCAACGGGCACCTGCGCGGCATCCAGTGCTTGCACCACTTCTGCAACGGTGCGCAGTTGTGTCCAGGCTTCAATGGCCTGGTCCAGTTCGGCGGCGCGGCGGGCGCGCCCGTCGTTGTGGACCAAGTCCGGGTCTTGTCCGAGATCATCGCGGCCAATGGCGTGCATCAGCCTTTTGTAAATGCTATCGCCGTTGCCGCCAATGAGCACGTAACCGCCGTCGGCGCAGCGGTAGGCGTTGGACGGTGCGATGCCGGGCAGGGCGCTGCCAGCCCGTTCGCGCACCTTGCCAAAGGCGTCGTACTCGGGCAGCAGGCTTTCCATCAGGTTGAACACGCTTTCGTACAGCGCCACATCAACCATCTGGCCCTCGCCGCCGCGTGCCTCGCGGTGGTAAAGCGCCAGCAGCACCCCGACAACACCGTGCAGGGCAGCGATCGAGTCGCCAATGGACACACCAGTGCGCACCGGCACCCGCCCCGGCTCGCCGGTGAGGTGGCGCAGGCCGCCCATGGCCTCCCCCAAGATGCCGAAGCCGGGCTTGTGGGCGTAAGGCCCCGTCTGGCCGTAACCCGACAGGCGCAGCATCACCAGGCGTGGGTTCAGCGCATGCAGAGCGTCCCAACCCAAGCCCCAGCCTTCCATCGTGCCGGGCTTGAAGTTTTCAATCAGCACGTCGGCCTCGCTGGCCAGCCGGCGCACCACCTCCTGGCCCTCCGGGGTGCGCAAGTCCAGGCAGACGGAGCGTTTGTTGCGCGACTGCACGTCCCACCATACCGAGGTACCGTTGCGCAGCAGGCGCCAGGTGCGCAGCGGGTCGCCGCTGTTCGGCGGCTCGACCTTGATCACGTCGGCGCCGAAATCGCCCAAGGTTTTGCCGGCAAACGGGCCCGCGATGAGCTGGCCGAGCTCCAATACTTTGAGTCCTTCGAGTGCTTGCATGGCGCCTATGGTAGCGCTGCGTTCAGGTGTCGAGGCCCGGCGCGGCGCGGTAGCGCTGCACTTTGGGGGGCGTGTCATCGAGGTGGAAGGCGAAGCGCCGTTCGCGCAGCAACAGGTCGGCGCCGCTGACGCGGTCAAACCGGCGCAGGTGCTCGGTCCACGACTCGTCCACGATTTCTTCCACATAACGCCCGGGCACTTCCAGGTCCTCGTGCAACGACCACGCCAGTGCGCCCAACCGCATGCGGCTGCGCCGGGTTTCGCGCATCAAGGCCAGGAAATCCGCCGCGCGGGCCGGGTCGATGCGGTACTCGACCCGGATGGTGATGTGACCCTGGCCCGGCTGGACCTCGGTGGCGGGGTGCGCCCAGCGCACCGGCGTCAAGTCTTCCTGCGGGCCGTGCTCGCGCACAAAGCGCCGCGCCAACCAGGCGGCGATCACCCCGGACACGGCCGCGATGCCGACGCTGATGTGCACATCGGTTTGTGCGGCGATCTGGCCCCAGAACGCAGCACCACCCGCGCTGCCACCCATGATGGCCATCTGGTACATGGACATGCCGCGTGCCCGCACCCAGTCGGGCAGCACCAGTTGTGCCGACACGCTCAAGGTGTTGGCGGTCGTGATCCATGCCATGCCCGCCAGGAACATGGCCGGCACGGCCAGCGCCACGCTGGGGGCCCAGGCCATCACCGCCATCGCCACGGATTGCAGCGCCACACCGCCGAACACCAGGCGGTCGCGGTCCACGTTTTGACGCAAGCGTGGCAAAAACAGCGCCGAGACGATCGCGCCACTGCCCATGGTGGCCAGCAGCAGGGTGAACGTGCCGGCATTGCCACCTTCCATGCTCAGCGCCAGCAGCGGCAGCAGCGCCATCAAGGCGGTGGAATGGAAGAAAAACAGCCCGATGTGGAGGAACACCACCCGCAGCCGCGACGACTGACGCGCGAACTGCCAGCCCACCCGCATGGCGCTCCAGAACGGTTCGCGCCCGAGGGGGTTGGGCGGGCTCTCGCGCCGCCAGCGCCAGATGACCAGGGCCGACACCACCGCGAGCACGGCGTTGAGGACGAACACGTAAGCGCTGCCCAACGACGCGATGATGGCGCCGGCCAGCAGCGGGCCGATGATGCGGGACGCGTTCATCGAGATGCCATTGAGGGCCAAGGCTTGTGGCAGTTGCGCACGCGGCACCAGCTCCGGGACGATGGCGGCAAACACCGGCCAGCGCATGGCCAGGCCAATGCCATTGGCGAACACCAGCGCCAGCAGCAGCGGCGGCGTCATGCCTCCCACCAGGACGGCGGTGCACAACGCCAGCGCGACCAGCGCGATCCAGAGCTGGGTGCCCAGAAAGTAGCGCCGGCGGTCCAGCGTGTCGGCCAGGGCGCCGCTGGGCAGGCCCAGCAGGAACACCGGCAGCGTGGCGGCGGTTTGCACCAACGCCACCCAGACCGGCGAGGTGGTGAGCGAGGTCATCAGCCAGGCGGCGGCGACATCGTTCATCCACATGCTGACGTTGGCCATCAGCCAGGTGAGCCAGAGGGCGCGGAATACGGGTTGCTGCAGCGGGGCCAGGGCGGTCAGCCCCAGCGGTGGCGGTGGAGCGGGGGGCGCGGCGGATTCGGTGTCGCCAGTGGGCGGGGTGCTGGACATGGAGCCATTGTGCGCGCAAAGTGCGCCTCTCGTGACCAGGGGTGCTGGTTCCCGGTGCCTGGGCGGACTATGATGGTCAATAGCGGCGCGGCAATGACGCCAGCCCCAACCGGAGGTGACCATGAAACTGCTGATACCTGTGGACGGATCGGAGTTGGCCCTGGAGGCCTTGACCCATGCCATCGGCTGGGTCGCTCATGGCCTGCAAGCCAGCCTGGTGCTGGCCAATGTGCAGGAGCCGGCCTCGTTTTACGAACTGGTGACCCTGCACGACCAGGCTGCGATCGAACGCCTGGCCGATGCCGCCGGCCGCGACGCCCTGGCGCCCGCCGTGGCCTTGGCCCAGGGCGCCGACGTGCCGTTCGAGGCCGTGGTGGTGGTGGGCGACGTGGTGCCGATGCTGCTGGAGGTGCTGGAGGCCCACGGCTGCGATGGGGTGGTGATGGGCAGCCACGGCCACGGCGTGGTGGGGCGGGCCTGGCTGGGGTCGGTCTCGCAGGCGATGCTGGAGGCTGCCCCCGTGCCGGTGACGGTGGTCAAGCCGCCAGAGCTGGGAACAGCTTGACCAGGCCGTTGGCCATCACCTCGACCGACAAGGCCGCCAGGATCAGGCCCATCAGCCGGGTCATCACGTTGATGCCGGTTTTGCCCAGCACCCGTTCGATCGGTTCGGCCCAGGAGAAGCACACCACCGTGGCCAATGCGATCACCAGGCCATAGCCCACCAGCGCCGCGTGTTGCAGAAAGGTCTGCGCGCGGTCGGCGTAAATCACCACGGTGGACATGGTGGCGGGGCCGGTCAGCAGCGGGATGGTCAGTGGCACCACCGCGATCGACGCGCGGGAAGACGCGTCATCGACCTCGTCCTGGTTGGTCTTGGCCTCGGCCGGTTGGGCGTTCAGCATGGCCATGGCCGAAGTCAGCAGCAGCATGCCCCCGCCGACCTGGAAGCTGGCCAGCGAGATGCTAAAAAACTCCAGTATCTGCAGGCCGAACAACGCGCAGGCGGCAATCACGGCAAACGCGCTGAAGCCCGAAATGAGCACGGTGCGCCGCCTCTGCCGGTCCGAAAAACCTTGGGTGTAGTGGATGAAAAAGGGCACGATCGCCAGCGGGTTGACGAGCGCCAGCAGCGTGATCAGCGGATTGAGGTCCATGCCCGGCATTGTGCGCGAAGCACGGCGGCTGTCCATCCCTCAGAATGGCGGTTTTCGCAACCCGATGAGGAGTTCAACCATGGGTCAAATGACAACGGTGGTGTCTGCCGATGGAACCAATGTGGACATGTACCTGGCAATGCCGGTCGGAGAGCCGCGCGGTGCGGTGGTGGTGGTGCAGGAGATTTTTGGCGTCAACAGCCACATCCGTTCGGTGGCCGACGGCTACGCTGCTGAAGGCTACGTGGCCCTGGCACCCGCGACCTTCCAGCGCGTGGCGCCCGGCCTGGAGCTGGGCTACAGCGAAGCCGACATGAAAACCGGCTTTGCCTACAAGACGGCGGTGGAAGCGCTGCCCGCGCCAGGTGTGCTGGCCGACTTGCAAGCCGCGGTCAACGAGGGCGCCCGCCTCGGTGGCGGCAAGGTGGGTATGGTGGGTTATTGCTGGGGCGGGTTGTTGACCTGGCGCAGCGCCTGCCTGCTCCCTGGCTTGTCCGCCGCGGTGCCTTACTAAGGCGGCGGCATGACCAGCGAGGCCGAGGTGGCCCGAACCCC
>CAZGDZ010000083.1:0-7921 GCA_964524855.1 uncultured Macromonas sp. | reverse complement strand
CTTCTAGGATCTTGCCGATGGTGTCGGTGGAGAGGACCGAAATCGGCATGCCCACCAGCGCCAGCGCCATGATGGGCGTGCCGCCCATGGCGTGCACGTCGGAGATGGCGTTGGTGGCTGCGATGCGTCCGAAGTCGAACGGGTCGTCCACGATGGGCATGAAAAAGTCGGTGGTGGCGATCAGCGCCTGCTCGTCGTTGAGCTGGTACACCGCCGCGTCGTCGGCGGTCTCAATCCCCACCAGCAATTCCTTGGGGATGGGCATCGCGCTGGTGCCCTTGAGGATTTCCGACAACACGCCGGGCGCGATCTTGCAACCACAGCCGCCCCCGTGCGACAGGCTGGTGAGACGGGGTTGGACAGGCGTGGCGGGGGCGTTCATGGGGCGGTCCTTCTACAAAAGTTCATCGATCACGGCGCGCAAGGCGGCCCACTCGGCGGCGGGTTCGAACAGCGCGGCGCGTTGTGCGCATTGTGCTTGCAAGTGCGCCAGCACGCCGTCGGGCGCGCCGATGTCCGCCCGGCAGCGGCGCAACCAGGCCACCAGGGCCGGCGCATCGCCAGGGGGAAAGTAGCCGGCGTAGCCTTCGCCCAGCATGCCCACGTTGCCCGGCACGCGCGAGGCCAGCACCGGCGTGCCACTCAAGGCCGCCTCCATCACGACGTGGGCGCCGCCTTCCATGCGGCTGGGGTGTACCAGCACGTGCGCGCGCTGGATGCGCTGGCGCGCGGCGGCGTGGGGCAGGCCGCCCAGCCAGCGGTAGTGCGGGCAGGTGGCGGCCGTGGCCCGGGCCTGCTCGCCCAGGGTCGGGTCCAGGGCTTGGCCGATGTGGTCGATCGAAATGCCTTCGTCCGGGTGCAGGAGGCGCGCGGCCTCGAACAGGGTCTGCGGCCACTTTTCATCGCGCAGGTGGCCGACCGCGATCGCACGCAGGTGCGCGGCGGTTTTGGGCAGGGTGGCGCGCCGGGTGCTGGACTGGAACACCACCCGGCACTTGTCGCGCCACGCGGCCGGCACGTCGGCCGGCGCCTGCTCCTGCAGCACGATGAGCCGCGCAGCCAGGGCCAGCGAGCGCTGGGCATCCGCATCCACCGCGATGTCGCGGTAGAGGTCAGTACCCGTGAGGGCCACCACCAGTGGCCGGCCCGGGTGGGCCTCGGCCCAAGCCGCGACGCTGGCGGCCGAACGGCGCGCGTGCAGCGCCAGCAGCACGTTGGTGCCGGGATCGACCGCACCGGCATCGGGCCACTGCCGTGCCAGCCGCACCCGATAATGGCTTGACAGCAGGCGCGCCCAACGCCGCGCCGTCTGCCAGTTGCCGTTGTTGGCATCGGCCAGCGCGGGGGTGACAATGCAAAGAGTGGGTTTGGCGTTCATGGACGGTTACTCGATGGGCATTGTGGACGAATCCTCAGCGCGCTGCCTGGACCGCAACGGCCTGGCCATCGCGCTGCAAAACAGCCGCCGGCGCACCCTGGCGCTGCTGGCTGCCTACGAGCGCGCCCTCGGCCCCACGCTGCAGGTGCCCTGCACCGGCGAGGTGAACCCGCCGCTGTGGGAGGCTGGCCACATCGGCTGGTTTGCCGACTGGTGGATCGCGCGCAACCCGCAGCGCGGCCTGGGGATGGCGGCCGACCCCGACGTGCCCCGGACACGCGCGCGCCAGGCCCGCCGCAGCCAGAACGCCGACGCCTGCTACAACTCCAGCACCGTGCCGCACGACCGGCGCTGGCACCTGCCGCTGCCCGACCTGGACACCACCCGCGCCGACCTGGCCGACAGCCTGCGCGACACGCTGGACCGCCTGGCCGAGGCGCCCGAGACGGACCCGGGCCTGTACTTCTTCCGGCTGGCCCTGTTCCACGAAGACATGCACGCCGAAGCGGCGGTCTACATGGCCCAGACCCTGGGCTTCGACCCCGGCGAAGCCAGCCACCCGAACCACGGGACGGCCACCCCTGCACCCGCCGCCCCAGCCACGTTGCAGGTGCCCTCCACCGCATGGACGCTGGGCCAGCGCGGCCCCGGTTTCGCGTTCGACAACGAATGCGGCCGCCAACCCATCGAGGTGCCCGCGTTCGAGATCGATGCCGCCCCCGTGACCTGGGCGGCCTTTCTGCCCTTCGTGGAGAGCGGCGGCTACACCCAGCGCCGGTTCTGGAGCGACGCCGGCTGGGCCCGGTGTCAAGCCACTGGCGCCCAAGCGCCGCGCCACCTGCGCCGCGAACCGGACGGCTGGGTGCAACGGGTGTTCGGCCGCTGGCAGCCGCTGGACGCCTCGGCCCCGGCCTGCCACCTCAACGCCTTTGAAGCGCAGGCCTGGTGCGCCTGGGCCGGCCGCCGCTTGCCCAGCGAAGCCGAATGGGAGGTGGCCGCGCACCAGCCCGACTTTGCCTGGGGCCAAGTGTGGGAATGGACCGCAAGCCCGTTCGCCCCCTTCCCCGGCTTCAGCGCCCACCCCTACCGCGACTATTCCCAACCCTGGTTCGACGGCCGCCCGGTGCTCAAGGGCGCCAGCACCGCCACCCACCCACGCCTGCGGCACCGCCGCTACCGCAACTACTTCACACCCGAGCGCAACGACCTCTTTTCAGGCTTTCGCAGTAGGGCGCGTTGAACTGTCAGCGCCAACCGAACCGGACACCACGAGGGAACGGGGCGTTACAAGGCAGCCATATCTTCGCGTCTGCCCAGAGCGCTGGGGTCACGCCGGGACGCCAGCACCTTGTCGATGGTGCGGCCATCCATGTCGACAATTTCAAAGCGCCAGGCTTCCCACTCCACTTGGTCGCCCTCCTTGGGCAGCCGCCCGGTCAGCAGCATCATCAGCCCGCTGAGCGTGTGGTAGCGCCCACGCTCCTCGTCCGGCACCGCGTCCAGTCCCAGCCTGTCCTTGAGCTCTGGCACTGGAATGTGACCGTCCAGCAGCCAACTTCCGTCGTCGCGCTGTACCCCCCATGAGGTTGCCGGATCGCGCGGGCTGAACTCGCCGGTGATGGCTTCGATCAGGTCCTGCAGCGTCACGATTCCCTGCACCTCGCCGTACTCGTCAATCACGAAAGCCATCTGACCACCCGACTGACGGAAATTGTCCAACAGCTCCATGCCGGTGATCGTCTCGGGCACGTACAGCGCCTCTTGCAACGGCTGAGTCGCCAGTTCGCGCTGGTCGCCACGCAGCGCCTGCGACAGCCACTTGCGCGCATTGACCACACCCATCACGCTGTTCAAATCGCCGCGCACTACCGGGAAGCGCGCGTGGTCCGATGCTTCCACCCGCGCCATGTTGACTTCGAAAGACTCTTCGAGATCCAGAACCACCACATCGCTGCGTGGGACCATCAGCGAACCGATCTGGCGGTCATCCAGCCTGAACACGTTTCGCACCATGGTGTGCTCGTGCGACTCGATCACACCTGCGCTGGTGCCTTCTTCCAGCATGGCATGGATCTCTTCCTCGGTGACCGCATTGCCGCTGCTTTCCTTCACGCCCAGCAACCGCAGCAAACCACGGGTAGACACAGACAACAGCAACACAAACGGCTTGGTGGCCACGGCCAGGGCATTGATTGGCCGCGCCACGAGGCGCGCCAGGGTTTCCGGGTTGGATTGACCGATGCGCTTGGGCACCAGTTCACCCACCACAATGGAAAAATAGGTAATCAACACCACCACCAGCGCCGTGGCACTGATCTGGGCAATGTTTTCGGTCAGGCCGAATGCGACCAGCCAGATGGCCAGCGGGCCGGCCAGCGCGGCCTCACCGACGATCCCGTTGAGCACGCCGATGGAGGTAATGCCGATCTGGATCGTGGAGAGAAAGCGCGTGGGATCTTCACCCAGTTTGACGGCCGCCACGGCGGCGCTGTCCCCTTCGTCGATGAGTTTCTGCAAGCGCGCCTTGCGCGCGGTGACCAGCGCAATCTCGGACATGGCAAACAGGCCATTGAGCAAGATCAGCGCGAACAGTAAAGCGATTTCCATGGAGAGCGTTGGGTTTGGGGTGCGGCCTGCCATGCGGGCGGCCACAGGTGGCGCACCGGCAGGGTACCTGCGGTGCGCGGTGTGCAGGCGCCGCCGCATGCGGCGCCAGATTGCGAAACATCAGGCTTGCGGTGGCCTTAGCAACGCCTCGGAAATCGGTTCGGGTGTACCGGCACGCACCCAGCCTCGATGGGCGGAGGGTGTTAGATGCACCGCCTGTACGGCGGGTCGCCACAGCAGTGAATCGGGCAGGTCAGGCTGCCCATCCATGAGGCCATGCACCTGATTGGTTAGCCCTACAGCCAGCGGCTGGAACGGCATCTCAGCAACGGCCACAGGGTGCCCAGATGGGTCAGACGCGACATTCCTCCCCGCCGCCGAGCCAACATCAGCGATGTTCAGCAACAGTTGCAAGACAAAAACGGCGAGGAGCCAGGCACGCATGGTGCGTAAATTGTAAGCATTGGCGGCTGCAACCAAACGCGCCGGCGGTCACGCAGGGTTATCTGACACCGCGCACGACGCATCTCGCGGCCCTGGCTCCAAGGTTCAGATCTGAACCGACGCCCAGAACACGCTGAACCAGCCCTGCGGATCGGTCCAGTGCTGCGGGGTGGCAAAGCCCGCCTCGCGCAGCAAGGCCTCGAACGCCTCGGGCGTCCACTTGTACGAATTTTCGGTGTGGATGCGCTCGCCATCGGCAAAGTGGCGTTCGCCACTGGGCCAGCGCACCGTCTGAGCGCCGTCGGATTCCAGGTGCATCTCGATGCGCGATTCGCCCCCGTTGAAGTGCGCCACATGGCGCCAACGCCGGGGCGCGAAATCGGTGCCGAGCAAGCGGTTCACGTGCAGCAGCAGGTTGCGGTTGAAGGCCGCCGTCAACCCCAGCGCGTCGTCGTAGGCCGGCTCCAGCACGGCCAACGGCTTCACCCGGTCCACCCCAATCAACAGCCCACCGCCTGGCCCGCCTTCGCGGCACAGCGCCCGCGCCTGCCGCAACAGGCGCAAGGCCTCCGACGGCGTGAAGTTGCCGATGCTGGAGCCTGGGTAAAACACGCAGCGCGGCGCCTGCGCCAAGCCGTGATCGGTCAGCCAATCGCGCACCTCGGCGGGCAAGGCCAGGTCGGCCGAGAAGTCCAGCCCCAGCCCCAGCATCGGGCGCTGCGGGTGCTCGCCCTGCAGGCGCACCAGCGTCTCGCGCAGGTAGTCCACCGAAATGTCCACCGCCAGGTAAGCCACCGGTTGCAGCACCGGAAACAGCCGGGCCGCCTTGCTGCAACAGCCCGCACCCAGGTCCACCATCAGCGCGCCGGCCGGCACCTGCGCCGCCATGGCTGCGGCGTGCTTCGCAAACACGCCCGCTTCGGTGCGGGTGGGGTAGTACTCGGGCAGGGCGGTGATGGCGTCGAACAGGCGCGAACCCAGCGCGTCGTAAAAAAACTTGGGCGCCACCTGGGCCGGCCACCCCATCAGCCCCTGGGCCAGTTCGGCACGCACGGCCGCCTGGTCTTCTGCGTAGCACTGGACAAAGTGAGGGTAGGCCATGCACCGCTTTATAGCCCGAACACGGCGGCAGAGTTGCCCCATGACCGGAAAATCCGGCCAGACCGGGTTCTAATACGGGCATCCCTCTTTACCGGATACTTTCATGCCCACCACTCGCCGCACTTTCAGCGCACTTTTGACCTGCGCCGCACTCGGCCTCGGCACCTTCGCCCAGGCACAAACCGTTTTCCGGGTGACCACCATCCCCGAAGAAGCCGCCACCGAACAGGTGCGCAAGTTCACCCCGCTGGCCAGCTACCTGGAAAAGGCGCTGGGCCTGAAGGTGGAGTTCACCCCGGTGAACGACTACCCGGCTGCGGTTGAAGCGCTGGTCAACAAAAAGGTCGATCTGGTCTGGTTCGGGGGCTTCACCCACGTGCAGGCCAACATCCGCTCGGGCGGCAAAATCGTCCCGCTGGCCCAGCGCGAGGAAGACACCAAATTCCAGTCGGTGTTCATCGCCAAGACCGATTCCGGCATCAAGACCCTGGCCGACATGAAGGGCAAGCAGGTCAGCTTCGGCTCGCAAAGCA
Organism: uncultured Macromonas sp.; assembly: GCA_964524855.1. Taxonomy (GTDB): domain Bacteria; phylum Pseudomonadota; class Gammaproteobacteria; order Burkholderiales; family Burkholderiaceae_C; genus CAZGDZ01. The sequence goes on along the minus strand of CAZGDZ010000083.1, from coordinate 1,858 downwards.
GCACCTCCGGCCACCTGATGCCACGCAGCTTCTTGCTGGCCGCCAACCTCAACCCCGAGAAAGACTTCCGCCGCATCGCCTACAGCGGCGCGCACGACGCGACCATCGCCTCGGTGGTCAGCGGCAAGGTGGACGCCGCCGCGCTCGACATCACCGTGTGGAAAAAGTTCGTGAACGAGAACAAGGTGGACACCAAGGCGGTCGATGTTTTCTACACCACGCCCGGTTACTTCAACTACAACTGGTCGGTGCACGCCGACATGCCCAAGGCCCTGCAAGACAAGGTGAAGGCCGTTTTGCTGGCGCTGGACCCGGCGAACCCGGAACACGCCGAAATCCTGCGCCTGAACCGCGCCAGCCGCTACATCTCCACCCAACCCGAGAACTACAAGGGTCTGGAAACGGCCGCCCGCAGCGCCGGCTTGCTCTAAAGCCGGGGCACCCCCTTGAAGCTTGAACTTCAAGCGCTGTCGGCCCGGCACCCGGCGGCGCGGCCTGGCGCTGCCCCGGCGCTGCGCCAATTGACGCTGGCGGTGGCCTCGGGCGAACAGGTAGCCATCATCGGCCCGTCGGGCGCGGGCAAAACCACGCTGCTGCAGGTGCTGGCGTGTGCGCTGCCGCCCTCGGCTGGGCAGTTGCAGTTCGACGGCACAGCCCCTTGGCAACTGCCCCGGCGCGCACTGCAACGCCTGCGCGGGCGGCTGTTCCTGGCGCCGCAGGTGCCGCCACTGCCGCCGCGCCAGCGCGTGGTCACTGCCGTACTGGCCGGCCAACTGCCGCGCCTGGGGCTGCTGGCTAGCGTGCGCTCGCTGTTCTACCCGGCCGACATCCCTGGCGCCCACGCGGCGCTGGACCGCCTGGACCTGGCCGACAAGCTGTTCGAGCGGGTGGACCGCCTTTCTGGCGGTGAGCGCCAGCGGGTGGGCCTGGCGCGCGCCCTGATGGCACTGGCTGATTTGCAGGCAAAGACTTCGGAAGGCGCCCGTCTGCTGCTGGTGGACGAACCCCTGTCGGCGCTGGACCCCACCCGCTCGCGCCAGGCCATCGACACCCTGGTGGCCGCAGCGCGGGACCACGGCGCCACCCTGGTGGCCACCCTGCACCAGGTGGACGTGGCGCTGGCCCATTTCCCGCGCATCGTCGGCTTGCGCGATGGAGCGCTGGCCTTTGACCTGCCCGCCGCCGAAGTGACGCGTGAGCGGCTGGCGGCGCTGTACGCCCAGCACGAACACGAGTTGCGCGGCGAAGTGCCCGTACCCGCGCTGGACGACGCCGGCCCACAACCTGTGACGATGCATTGCCGGTGAACATGCACCCCACCGCGCCGTTGCGCACACACCCCGCCCCCACACGCGACCCGGCGTGGCAGGGCCGCCTGTTCTGGATGCTGGCCATCGCTGTGCTGCTGTGGCCACTGGGCGTGGCCACCGAGTTCCGCCCCTGGGTCCTGCTGGAGCCCGACAACCTGAAGATCACCGGCCAATTCCTGGGCAGCTTTTGGCCGCTGGCGCACGACGCCGAATTCCTGGCCCTGGTGGCGCGCGAAACCTGGCGCACCGTGGCCATGGCCACCGCTGGCGTCACACTGGCGCTGGGGGTGGCCATTCCGCTGACGCTGCTCAACACCCGGGTGCTGTCGATCTCGGCCCTGTCCGGGCGCATGGCGCGCGGGCCGTTCTGGGTGCGCCAGGGCATCCGCTGGCTGCTGATCGTGCTGCGCAGCATTCCGGAGTTGGTGTGGGCGCTGGTGTTCGTGCGCGTGGTCGGGCTGGGCCCCACCGCCGGGGTGCTGGCGATTGCGCTCACCTACGGCGGCATGCTGGGCAAGGTGTACGGGGAAATCCTGGAAAGCGGCGAC
>CAZGDZ010000082.1:3055-7990 GCA_964524855.1 uncultured Macromonas sp. | reverse complement strand
ACCACCGCCATCAAGCGCGCCCGTTTCCTGGCCATGCTGCCCTACAGCGACCAGCACCGCGTCTGATAGGGAAGGAGTCATACCATGCAAATCATCCTGCTCGACAAAGTTGTCAACCTGGGTAACCTGGGCGATATCGTCAAGGTCAAGGACGGCTACGCCCGTAACTTCCTGATCCCCGCTGGCCGTGCCCGTCGCGCCACGCAGTCTGCTGTGGCCGAATTCGAAGCCCGTCGTGCCGACCTGGAAAAGGCCGCCGCCGCCAAGCTGGCTGAAGCCCAATCCGTCGGCGAGAAGCTGAACGGCTTCACCGTCAAGCTGAGCCAGAAGGCTGGCGTGGACGGCCGCCTGTTCGGTTCCGTCACCAACCACGACATCGCCGACGAGCTGGTCAAGCAAGGCTTCGCCGTGACCAAGGCTCAGGTTCGCATGCCCAACGGCCTGCTGAAGAACGTGGGTGAGTACACCGTGTCCGTCGGTCTGCACACCGATGTGGTGGTGGACGTGAATGTGTCGGTGCTGGGCGAAACCGCCTAAGCTCTAACTCGGCTGCAAAAAAACCGACCCTAGGGTCGGTTTTTTCATGTCCCTTGCCCCTTGGTAGGGGCTGGGCATTCAGGTGCTTACCAGAGTTTCCACCATGGGCCGCTTTTGCCCGTTGCGCCGCCGCTCAGGTAGGTGCTGTTGGGGTAGTTGGTTTCCAGTACGCGGCGTGCGTCCTTCGCTGGAGTCTCCATGTTCAAAGCCTCGTAAGACTTCATCAGGATGAACAGCGCCTCTTCCCCCGCAGGCACGCCTTGGTAGTCGGCGATGGCCAGTTGGGCCCGGTTGATGGCGGCCACATAGGCGCCCCGGTTGTAGTAGTAGCGCGCCACATGCACTTCCGACTGCGCCAGCGAATTCACGATATAGGTCATGCGCAGGCGCGCATCTGGCGTGTACCGTGAGTCGGGAAAGCGCTCAACCAGTTCTTTGAAGGACTCGAAAGAGACTTTCGCGGCTTTTTGGTCGCGCTCCGACAGGTCTTGTTGGGAAATGAAGCCGAACAGGCCCAGGCTGTCGTTGAAGTTGATGATGCCTTTCAGGTACAGCGCATAGTCCAGCGCTGGGCTGGCGGGGTGCAGGCGGATGAAGCGGTCCAGCGTGGCGATGGCCTGGGCCTGTTCGCCGGCCTTGTAGTGGCCATAGGCCTTTTCAATTTGGGCTTGCTGGGCCAGGGGCGTGCCAGCAGCACGGCCTTCCAGCTTTTCGAACAACAGCACGGCGCGGTCAAAATTGCCGCTGTTGCGCTCGTCCATCGCTTCGGCGTAGAGCTTGTTGGGGCTCCAGCCAGCGGTCTCGTCTTTCGGGGGGGTATTGCTCGCGCAGCCCCCCAACAGAACGACAAAAGCGGCTGCTGCCAGCACAGAATGCCTGGGGGTTGCAGCAGATAATCGGTTGAGAGCCATTGTGCAGGCGTCCTTTACAGCCTCGGAATCAAGACAAGTGAAAGAAATTATATCGGTCACCCCAATGCCAGACGCTCTGGCCCGTGTCGGGCTGGATGGTGGGGAGGCCCTGGATGGTGACAGCCCCGAAAGTGCCGTCGAGCTCAAGCGCTTGCAGGTGGAGTTGGCGCACCATGGTGAGCGCCTGGACAAATGGTTGACCCTGGCCGTGGGCGGGTTGTCTCGCGCCTATTTTCAGCAGTTGCTGGAGGGGGGCGGGGTGCGGGTCAACGGGCGGGCTGTGCACAAGGCTGCCGCCCGGGTGCGCGCGGGCGAACACGTCGAGGTTGAACTGCGGCCGACCGAGCAGGCGCAGGCGTTTTTGCCGGAGGCGATGCCGCTGAACGTGGTCCACGAGGACGAGCATCTGCTGGTCATCCACAAGCCTGCAGGGTTGGTGGTGCACCCGGCCGCCGGGCACTGGCAGGGCACGCTGCTCAATGGCTTGTTGGCCTACCACGCCGGGGCGTCGGCTTTGCCTAGGGCCGGCATCGTGCATCGGCTGGACAAAGACACCAGTGGCCTGATGCTGGTGGGCAAGACCTTGCGCGCGGTCGATGCGTTGGTGCGCATGATCGCCGCACGCGATGTGCACCGCCTGTACCTTGCGTTGGCCCATGGCCCTTGGCGGGGTGAGTCGGAAGTCTGGGTGGATCAGCCCGTCGGGCGCGATCCGCGCAACCGCCTGCGCATGGCCGTGCACGCAGAGGGTAGCACCGCTGCCAAGCCCGCGCAGACACGAATTCGCCACTTGGACGGCGACGGGGCGACGGTGCTGGTGGCATGCAAGCTGCACACCGGGCGCACCCACCAGATCCGGGTGCACATGGCGTGGTTGGGTTGTCCTTTGTTGGCCGATGGCTTATACGGCGGTCGGCCCGTGCTCGGTATGGCGCGCCAGGCGCTGCATGCGCACCGGTTGGCGCTGCAGCACCCCGTCACGGGCGAGGCGCTCAACTTTGTATGCCCCTTGCCGGCGGACATGGCCGATGCACTCGAAAATGCGGGGCTGCATTACAATGCCCATCAATTGAGCGGTTTGGGCCCGGGCCTTCCGGATTGATCCACGCTTTCATGTTGTCGTCCCAGCCGTCGTGGCCAACGTGCTGGCGTCCCTCTGTTTACCAATTTTGATTTCCACATGAACACGGCGGATGCGCGACGCATCCTCGAAACAGCACTGATCTGCGCCACCCAGCCCTTGTCGTTGCGCGACATGGCAACCTTGTTCGAGGGCGCGGTGGCGCCCGACACCTTGCGCGCCATGCTGGCCGATGTGCAGGCGGCGTGGGCGGGCAAGGGTGTGGAGTTGGTGTGTCTGGCGTCGGGCTGGCGTTTCCAGAGCCGGCCTGAAATGCGGCCGTTTTTGGATCGGCTTCACCCGGAAAAACCGCCGCGTTACAGCCGTGCCGTGCTGGAGACCCTGGCCATTGTGGCCTACCGTCAACCCGTGACCCGGGGCGACATGGAAGAAATTCGAGGGGTGACCATCGGGTCGCCCATCATTAAACAGCTCGAAGACCGGGGCTGGATTGAGGTGATTGGTCACCGCGAAACGGTGGGGCGGCCCGCCTTATACGCAACGACCCGGCAATTTTTGGACGATCTCGGTTTGGCCACCCTGGATGCGTTGCCGCCATTGGACGCTGGTGACGTGGCGGCCGAGACCCTGGGCTTGCTGGCCTTCGACGACGAGTCCAGCGACACTTCTGTTTCCTCTGTACCCCATTTATGAATCCTCAGTCCAACATTCCCCCCACCGAAGCGCCAGTGGCCGATGGTCCTGCCGCTCAACCGCCGGTCGAGGCGTTGGCCGAGGGCGATATCCGTTTTCAGGATGTGGTCTCGGGCGCTTTTGATGCCGAACCCGAGGCGCCACTGCCCGTCGAGGGCAGGCGCGTGCTGCAGCCACAGGTCGATGCGCCCAAGTTGCACAAGGTGCTGGCGCAGGCCGGCTTGGGCTCCCGGCTTGAAATGGAGCAGATGATTCTGGAGGGGCGGATTTCGGTCAACGGCGAGCCTGCTCACGTGGGTCAGCGCATCCAATATGGCGACTCTATCAAGGTTAACGGCCGGCCCATCAAGGTGCGGATCGCACCGCCACCGCCGCGGGTGCTGGCTTACCACAAGCCGGCCGGTGAGGTCGTCACCCACGACGATCCGCAGAACCGCCCCACCGTGTTCCGGCGCTTGCCTCGTCTCTATTCGGGCAAATGGCAGTCGGTCGGCCGGCTCGATTTGAACACCGAGGGTCTGTTGCTGCTCACCAATTCGGGCGAGCTGGCCAACAAATTGATGCACCCCCGTTTCGGCTTGCAGCGCGAGTACGCCGTGCGCGTGCTGGGTGCGCTGAGCAACGATGAGAAGGACCGCTTGCTGGAAGGCGTGCGCCTGGACGACGGCATGGCCCAGTTCCAGAGCATCGAAGATGGCGGTGGCGATGGCGCCAACTGCTGGTACCGCGTCACCATCGCCGAAGGTCGCAACCGCGAGGTGCGCCGCATGTTCGAAGCGGTGGGCCACGCGGTCAGCCGCTTGATCCGCATCCGCTATGGCGCGGTGATGCTGCCACGCGGGCTGCGCCGTGGGGTGTGGATGGAGTTGGACCACCGCGACATTGAGCGTCTATCCTCCGCTGCTGGCATGGCCTCGCCCAGCGAGACTGCCGCTGCCCGGCCGACGCGCGCCGCACCGCGCAACCCGTCGCGCCGCAAAGGGCAAGGTCCTCGCCCCAGCGCGCCCAAGCTGGTGGACGGCCCGCCAGTGCCGCGCCACCCGGGCGCCAAGCGGCCGGCTTCCGGTCGGCGTGGTGCCGAAGGTGACGCCGGCCAACCCGATCCGATGAAAACCTCCTACGGCTACATAGGCACCGATGCGCAGCCAGCGCGCGGTCGCTCAGGCGGTGGCGGGGTGGGTGGTCCGCGTCGCGGTGGACCCGCCGGACCTGCAGGCAACCGCGGTCGAAAGCCCAGCCGAGGCGGTTGAGGCCCCTGCGAGCGCACGGCAACGGCACTTGTGCACAGGTTAAAATCTAAGGCTTTGTTGCTCGTAACATTTTTTCAACCCTCCTGGACTTTTCATGGCCCTCGAACGTACCCTCTCCATCATCAAACCCGACGCCGTTGCCAAGAACGTGATCGGTCAGATCTACAGCCGCTTTGAAGCCGCTGGCCTGAAAATCGCCGCCGCCAAGCTGGTTCACCTGTCCCGCGCCGAAGCCGAGCAGTTCTACGCTGTGCACAAAGAGCGTCCTTTCTTCAAGGACCTGGTCGACTTCATGGTTTCCGGCCCGGTCATGATCCAGGTGCTGGAAGGTGAAGGCGCCATCGCCAAGAACCGCGACCTGATGGGCGCCACCGACCCGAAGAAAGCCGCGCCGGGCACCATCCGCGCCGACTTCGCCGACAGCATCGACGCCAACGCCGTGCACGGCTCCGACGCCGCCGAA
>CAZGDZ010000082.1:0-3045 GCA_964524855.1 uncultured Macromonas sp. | reverse complement strand
CTGCCGTGGAAGTGTCGTTCTTCTTCCCCGGCATGAACGTTTACGCACGTTGATCATGCGATGACGGCCAATTTGCTCGATTTCGACCTCGACGGGTTGGCCGCCTTTTGCGAGCGGCTCGGAGAAAAGCGTTTCCGTGCCGTTCAGCTGTTCCGCTGGATTCACCAGAAAGGTGTGGCCCGTTTCGAGGATATGACCGATCTGGCCCGCTCGTTGCGGGAAAAGCTGCCCGGTGTGTGCGAAGTGCGCGGCCTCAAAGTGCTGACGCAGCAGGCCTCGGCCGACGGCACCATCAAATGGCTCTTCGATGTGGGCGATGGCAACGCTGTGGAAGCGGTGTTCATCCCGGAAGACGATCGCGGCACCCTGTGTGTGTCGTCCCAGGCCGGTTGTGCCGTGGGCTGTCGTTTTTGCTCCACCGGCCACCAGGGCTTCAGTCGCAACCTCAGCACGGGCGAAATCGTCGCCCAACTGTGGTTCGCAGAACATTTTTTGCGGCAGCGGTTCAACACCCAGGAACGCGTCATCTCCAACGTGGTGATGATGGGCATGGGCGAGCCGCTGCAGAACTATTCGGCCTTGGTCCCAGCACTCAAGGTCATGCTGGACGACCACGGCTACGGCTTGTCGCGCCGTCGCGTCACTGTATCGACCTCGGGCGTGGTGCCCATGATGGACCGGTTAGCGCAAGATTGCCCGGTGGCTTTGGCGGTGTCGCTGCACGCCCCGAACGACCCGCTGCGCGACCACTTGGTGCCACTGAACCGCAAGTACCCGCTGTCCGAGTTGATGGACGCCTGCCTGCGTTACCTGCCGAATGCGCCGCGGGATTTCATCACCTTTGAATATTGCATGCTGGCCGGCGTGAACGACCAGCCCGAGCACGCGCAGCAACTCATCGAGCTGGTACGGGGCCATGGTGGGCGGGGCGTGCCGTGCAAGTTCAACCTGATCCCCTTCAACCCCTTCCCGGAGTCGGGGCTGACCTGCTCGACCAAAGCGGTGGTCAAAGCGTTCGCGGAGAAGCTGACTGCTGCGGGCATTGTGACCACCGTGCGAAAGACGCGCGGCGACGACATCGACGCCGCCTGTGGCCAGTTGGCGGGCGATGTGCTGGACCGCACCAACGCCGCCGCCCGTTTGGCGCAGCGCCGGGCCGAAGTGGAACACCGTGTCGTTTGGCAAGGCAAGGAGACGTCTTGATGAAGGTAGCGCGCTGGTTGGGTGTGATGGCGTTGATGTTGGCGGTGTTGGCCGGGTGTGCCTCAGTGCCGAGTGCGCCGGGCGGGGGCCGGGATTGGGTCACCGATTCCGATGAGCCCCAGGCCCGCAAGCGCGCCCGGGTTCGCCTGGAGTTGGCCAGTGGCTATTTCGAGCAGAACCAACTCACGGTGGCGCTCGACGAGGTCAAGCAGGCCCTGGCCACCGACCCCACCTATGCGGCGGCGTACAACCTGCGTGGTCTGATTTACATGCGCCTGAACGAGCCGCGTCTGGCGGAAGACAGTTACCTGCAGGCCTTGAAGGTATCGCCGCAGGATGCAGACACGCTGCACAACCTGGGATGGTTCTACTGCCAGGAGTCGCGCTTCGATGCAGCGGTTGCGTCCTTTCAGCGTGCCTTGCAAACCCCCAATTACCCGGCTGCGGCTCGGTCCTGGATGGCACAGGGCGTGTGCGAAGCCCGTGCGGCGCGCAACGCCGATGCAGAGCGCAGCTTGTTGCGCGCCTTTGAGTTGGACGCTGGCAACCCCATCACGATTTACAACTTGGCGCTGCTGTTGCACCAGCGCGGCGAGTCCGAGCGTGCGCGGTTTTACCTGCGGCGCCTGAACAACTCGGAACTGGCCAACGCGGAGTCGCTGTGGCTGGGCATCAAGATCGAAAACCGTTTGCTGAATCGGGAAGCGGCGCGCCAACTGGGTGATCAGTTGCGTCGGCGCTTCCCGGAGTCCCGCGAGGCGGGGGCTTATGAACGTGGAGCTTTCAATGAGTGAGCAGACGCCCGTGCTGGGCGAGTCGGGCACGGATTCCGTGGCGACCGGTTTGCGGGAGGCCCGCGAACAGGCAGGTTTGCACCTGGTGGCACTGGCCGCGATGCTGAAGGTGCCGGTCCAGCGGCTGGAGGCACTGGAATCTGGCCGCTACCATGAATTGCCGGACATGACGTTTGCGCGGGCCTTGGCGTCCAGCGTGTGTCGGGTGCTCAAGATCGATCCCCAACCGGTGTTGGCCGCTTTGCCGGGTGCGGGCTCCTCGCGTTTGGGTGAGCCCGTGGGCAGCCTGAGCACCCCCATGCCGATGTCTGGTCGCACTCCGTTCAGTCAGCCCTCAAAGGGTACTGGGGAGCGTAGGGTGTCCCGGGTTCAGGCGCTGGCGCTGCTGGTCGTGGTGGTGGCTGTGACCTTGTGGTTCTTGCTGCCCGAGCGCAACAACTTGCCTGTCGTGACCACGGTCGAGGTACCGGTTGCCGTGGCGCTTCAGCCTGAGCCGTTGGTGCCTGCGTCTGTCGTGAATGAAACGCCCGATGCGCCCGGGGCTGCCCCAGGCGTCGCCGTGCCTCAGCCCGTGCCGTCGGTGTCGCCCACGCTGCCGGTCAACGCACCGCAGGCAACCTCCACCGAGGCGACGGCGCCAACTGCGCCGGTGGATGGAGTCGTGCAACTCAAGGCGACCCAGGCCAGTTGGGTGCAAGTCACTGGAGCCTCGGGCCGGGTGCTGGTCCAGCGGGGCCTGCAGTCTGGGGAGCAGGTGGCTTTTTCCACCGATTTGCCGTTGGCGGTCGTGATTGGTCGGGCCGATGGTGTCGAGGTCACGGTGCGCGGCGAAGGGTTGAATCTGGCGCCGCTCACCCGGAACAACGTGGCCCGATTCGAGGTCAAGTAAACCATGAGCGAAGCGTCTAACATGGCCCCGCCGGAGCCAGGCCTACCGGTTTCCAGTCCGATTGGGGTTCGCAAGTCACGCCAAGGCGTGGTCGCTTGGGGTGACCACCGGGCCACCGTGGGGGGGGGCGCGCCGGTGCGGGTGCAGTCCATGACCAAC
>CAZGDZ010000081.1:7543-7998 GCA_964524855.1 uncultured Macromonas sp. | reverse complement strand
CTGGTGGGAACGCAACAATGCGCGCTTCGCGTCCAGCCGCACAGGCGTCGACCTGACCGTGGTACACGGCAGCGTACGCTACCACTTCGCTGATACCCGGCGTGCCGGCTGGGAGCCCTATGTCGGTATCGGCGTCGGCCGCAGCCGCATTGTGGAAGCGCGCGGTGATTTCCTTGGCCAGCGCCACCTTCGCATCCTTGGGGTTGGCGCCCTGCGCCACCGCCGCCTTCAACGCCTCGATCTCGGCCTCGGACTTGAACGACAACAGTGTGTACCAGCGCCACATCAAGGTATCGCTGATGCTCAGCACCTTCGCAAACATGGTGTTCGCGTCTTCGGTGATGCCGATGTAATTGCCCTTGGACTTGGACATTTTGTCCACCCCGTCCAAGCCCTCCAGCAGCGGCATGGTCAGGGTGCACTGCGGGTCCTGGCCGTACTCGGCCTGCAGGTGA
>CAZGDZ010000081.1:6062-7533 GCA_964524855.1 uncultured Macromonas sp. | reverse complement strand
GAATTCGTGCACCGAAATGGGCGTGCCGGCGGTGAAACGCTGGTGAAAATCGTTGCGCTCCATCATCCGCGCCACGGTGTACTTGGCCGCAAGCTGGATCATCCCCATCGACCCCAATGGAAGTGACCACTCACTGTTGTAGCGGATCTCGGTTTTGCTTGGGTCCAGCACCAAGCTGGCCTGCTTGTAGTAGGTTTCGGCGTTGGCCTTGATCTGTTCCGGCGTCAGCGGCGGGCGGGTGTTGTTGCGGCCCGACGGGTCACCGATCAGGCTGGTGAAATCGCCGATCATAAAGATTACCTGGTGCCCGAGTTCCTGCAACTGGCGCATCTTGTAGAGCACCACGGTGTGGCCGATGTGGATGTCCGGCGCCGTCGGGTCCAGCCCGAGCTTGATGCGCAAAGGCACCCCAGTCGCCTCGCTTTTTTGCAGTTTTTTGACCCAATCGGCCTCGGGAATGAGTTCGTCACAGCCACGGCGGGTCACCGCCAGCGCCTGGGCCACAGCATCGGACAAGCCCGGCACGCCGGGTTCTGCGGAACTTGTGGTCGAGTGATGATTCATAAGGGTTTTTACAGATGACAGACGGACCTCAACCGGTACAATCGCCGGTTGATCTGGGTGAGGATTCTAGTTGGCCTGCTTTTTGCTGCACGCCCTGGTGTACTCAGAGGTGGTCCTCGCACCCCTCAACCCGTCTGCCGAATGTACCCCCTTTGTCGGTGTTTGCGCGGTCACGCGCAACCGGCCCTTTGTTGACCGATTGCGCATGAACCGTCTGGTAATTTCAATTCAGTCTGCCTTTCAGCAGCATCCAAAACGCCTGGTGGGCGCCTTGGCTGCATTGCTGCTAGGCACCGGCGTTACCGCTTTTGGTATCGCCCCCGCCACCGACGCGGTCGATCTGTTGCCGGTGCGACAGGTGGTCGAATCCGTCACACCCGCCCAGCAAACCGCCCAAGGTGCGCTCGACGCCCCGGTACCGTTCCTGCTGTTCCGCAGCGACGTCACCCGGCGCGACGACAACGTGGCCAGCCTGTTGCAGCGCCTCGGCGTCAGTGACAGCGAGGCCGCAGCCTTCCTGCGACGCGAACCGCAAGCGGCCGAGTTGTTCAAAGGCCGTGCCGGCAAGCTGGTCATGGCCGAGACCGACGACGCGCAACGGCTGCAACGCCTGACCGCCCGCTGGCTGCCCAACGAAGACAGCAGCACCTACCAGCGCCTGCTGGTGGAGCGCACCGAACAAGGGCTGCAAACCCGGCTCGAAGTGGCCGAATTCACCACCTCGGTGCGCCTGAGCAGTGGAGTCATCCGCAGCTCCCTGTTCGCCGCCACCGACGCCGCCCGCCTGCCCGACGGCATTGCCTCGCAGTTGGCCGACCTGTTCTCCGGCGACATCGACTTCCGCCGCGACCTGCGCGCGGGCGACACCTTCAGCGTGGTCTACGAAGCCCTGGAAGCCGACGGCGAA
>CAZGDZ010000081.1:0-6052 GCA_964524855.1 uncultured Macromonas sp. | reverse complement strand
TTGAGCGCCGAATTTGTCAACCAGGGCAAGAGCCACCAGTTGATGTGGTTCGAAGAGCCCGGCCAGAAGGGCGCCTACTACACCTTCGCCGGCCAGAGCCTGCGCCGCGCCTTCCTGGCTTCGCCGCTGGCCTTCTCCCGCGTCAGCAGCGGCTACGGCATGCGCTTCCACCCCATTTCGGGCAACCGCAAGGCCCACCTGGGCGTCGATTTTGCGGCGCCCACCGGTACCCCCGTGCGCACGGTGGGCGACGGCGTGGTCCAGTTTGCTGGCTGGCAAAATGGCTATGGCAACGTCATCTTCGTGCAACACCGCCAGGACAAGGTCACCGTGTATGCCCACCTGCACCGCATCGACGTGCGCAAGGGACAGCGCGTTGACCAAGGTCAGACCATCGGTCTGGTCGGCTCCACCGGCGCCTCTACCGGCCCGCACCTGCACTTTGAGTACCGCGTGGGCGGCGCCCACCAAGACCCGCTGAACCTGGCCCGCACCAGCGAAGGCCAGCCGGTGGCAGCCAGCGCTCGCAAGGCGTTCGAGCAATCGGCCCAGAGCATGCGCCTGAAGCTGGCTTCCGCCGCCACCGTCGTACAAGCCAGCGCGGACTGAATCCGCCCGCGATGAGCGAGCTTTACATCGGGCTGATGTCCGGCACCTCGCTGGACGGGGTGGACGGTGTACTGATCGACTTTGGGGGCACACGCCCTCAGGTGCTGGCCTCGGCCTCGCTGCCCATGCCCGAAGCGCTGCGTACGGCCTTTCTGCAACTCAACCACCCCGGCCCGAACGAATTGCACCGCAGCGCGGTGGCCGCCTGCGAACTGGCGGACCTGTACGCCTACGCGGTGGAACAACTGCTGACTCACAGCGCCACACCCCCACAAGCGGTGCAGGCCATCGGCGCCCACGGCCAAACGGTGCGCCACCAGCCTCCACGCACGGGCACCGCCATGCCTTACACGCTGCAACTCAACCAGCCGGCCCGGCTGGCCGAGCGCACCGGTATCAGCGTGGTTGCAGACTTCCGCAGCCGCGACCTGGCGGCCGGTGGCCAAGGCGCACCGCTGGTGCCCGCCTTTCACCGCGACGCCTTTGGTCAGATGCAAACCTCGGTGGCCGTGGTCAACATCGGCGGCATTGCCAACGTCACCGCGCTGCCCGCACAGGCCCCTGTTCAGGGGCTCGACACCGGCCCTGGCAACGCCTTGCTTGATGAATGGTGTGAGCGCCACACCGGCCAGCGCTACGACGCAGATGGCGCATGGGGTGCGAGCGGTGAATGCGACGCAGCGCTGCTGAGCACCTTGCTGGACGACCCCTACTTCTCGGTCAGCGGCATCAAAAGCACTGGGCGCGACCACTTCAACCTGCACTGGCTGCAGCAGCGGCTGCAAGGTTTCCCTGGCCTGCGCCCGCAGGACGTTCAAGCCACCCTGACCACCTTCACCGCCGCCACGATCGCGCTGGGCCTGCAATCATTGGATTGGGGCGGACAGACCGCTGCCGACCTGCTGGTGTGCGGTGGCGGCGCCTTCAACAGCGGTTTGATGGCTGCCCTGGCGCAGCAACTGCCGGGCGTGACGGTGCGGCGCAGCGACGACGCTGGCTGGCCCGCAATGTTGGTGGAGGCAGCCGCCTTTGCTTGGCTGGCACGTCAATGCGTGCTGGGCTTACCCGGTAACGAACCTGCCGTCACCGGCGCCCAAGGCGCCCGGGTACTGGGCGCCATTTACCCGGCCTGAGCCAAAGGCCGAAGGCACAGGCAAGGCAGTCAGCGCCTCAGGTGCTGAAGCTGGAGCCACAACCGCAGGTGGTGGTGGCATTCGGGTTCTTGATCACGAACTGCGCACCCTGCAGGTCTTCCTTGTAGTCGATTTCAGCGCCCACCAGGTACTGGTAGCTCATGGCGTCGATCAACAGCGAGACGCCGTTCTTGGTCATTTCGGTGTCGTCGTCGTTCATCACCTCGTCAAAGGTGAAGCCGTACTGGAAGCCCGAGCAACCACCGCCCTGCACGAACACCCGCAACTTCAGGTCGGGATTGCCTTCCTCGGCGATGAGGTCGGCCACCTTGGCCGCAGCGCTGTCGGTGAAAACCAACGGGGCGGGCATTTCGGTGTCGACGTGTTCTGCTACTGCGCTCATGGTGCTACCTTCCGGACGAAAATTGACAGGCGAATACTAAAGCAAAAAAGTCAGGAATCTGCCGCCAACGGCCATTCCCGGGGATGGGATCAGGGTTTTTGAGTGCGACCACCGCCATCCACCAGCCAACAAAAAACCGCCGCTGGCGCAAACCAGGGCGGTTTTTTGAGACAGACCCTTGCGGATTAACGCTTGGAGAACTGCTTGCGGCGGCGTGCGGAACGCAGACCAACCTTTTTACGCTCGACTTCGCGGGCGTCGCGGGTCACGTAACCAGCAGCGCTCAGCGCAGGCTTCAGCGCTGCGTCGTAGTCGATCAGGGCGCGGGTGATGCCATGGCGCACTGCACCGGCTTGGCCGGATTCACCACCACCGTGCACGTTGACCTGAATGTCAAACGTCTCGGTGTTTTCGGTCAGCACCAGGGGCTGCTTCGCGATCATGATCGAGGTCTGGCGACCGAAGAAAGCTTCGATGTCCTTGCCGTTGACCGTGATCTTGCCGGAGCCTTTTTTCAGAAACACGCGGGCGACGCTGGATTTGCGACGGCCGGTGCCATTGTTCCAATCACCAATCATGGGAGCTCCTTAGATGTCCAACACTTTGGGTTGCTGGGCGGTGTGCGGGTGCTCTGCACCACCGTACACCTTGAGCTTCTTGATCATGGCGTAACCCAGGGGGCCTTTGGGCAGCATGCCCTTGACGGCCTTTTCCAGAGCACGGCCAGGGTGCTTGGCTTGCAGGTCGCGGAAGTTGGTGCCGTAAATGCCACCGGGGAAACCGGAGTGGCGGTAGTACACCTTGTCCAGGGCTTTGGTGCCCGTGACCTTGAGTTTGGCGGCGTTGACGATGACGATGAAATCACCGGTATCAACGTGAGGGGTGTAAATGGCTTTGTGCTTGCCGCGCAGACGGAGTGCCACTTCGCTGGCGACACGTCCGAGCACCTTGTCGGTGGCGTCAATCACAAACCACTCATGCACCACCTCAGCGGGCTTGGCGCTGACGGTTGTCTTTTGCATGGTTTTCTCTCTGAGAAAAAGGTTTGGCGGGCTCTTTTCCACGGTCGGCGTTGCTCTGTTGGCAACCTCTTAGGTGGGGCTTGAAACTTCGCTGCGGAGCCACAAATTCGCCGCGAAGCCTGACATTATAGCCCGCAGCTCAAATCAAGGCAAACACGCACCCCGCAGTCGGGCGCATTCAGGTACCATGCGCCCATCATGTTCAGCTACCGACACGCCTTCCACGCCGGCAACCACGCCGATGTGCTCAAACACCTGACCCTGGTCGCGCTGCTGCAATACCTGTCCCAAAAAGACACCGGATTGAGCGTCATCGACACCCACGCGGGCGCGGGCGTGTACCGGCTGGACCAAGACCATGCTCGCACTTCGGCCGAGTCGGACGCAGGCATTTACCGCCTGCTGACGGCGGTGGCCAAGGCGCAAGCCGCCGGGCAAGCGATTCCCGATGCGGTGCAGGACTACCTGGCGGTGGTGCAAGGCTTCAATACCTTGGGCGACTGGCGGGTGTACCCCGGCTCACCGTGGATCACCCAGGCGCTGCTGCGCCCGCAGGACAAACTCAAGTTGTTTGAAGTGCACCCCACCGACGCCAAGGTGCTGGAACGCCATGTGGCCGAATTGGAACGGGGCAAGCAGATCGAGGTGCTGCGCCGCAACGGCTTTGAAGGGCTCAAAGGCCTGTTGCCGCCCCCCACCCGGCGTGGCCTGGTGCTGATGGACCCGAGCTACGAACTCAAAAGCGACTACACCGCCGTGACCGACTGTCTGGAGGACGCACTGCAGCGCTTCCCCACCGGCACGTACGCGGTCTGGTACCCAGTGGTGGGCCGCCCCGAAGCCCACACCCTGGCCCGCAAGCTCAAACTGCTGGCCCAGCGCCACGGCCGGGGCTGGGTGCAGGCCGAGCTGAACGTGGGCCTCACGCCCACCGAAGGCCAGAGCGCCCAGATCGCCCAGGGTCGCAACGCCACCAGCTTGCGGGCCAGCGGCATGCACATCATCAACCCGCCCTACACGCTGGCCGACACCCTGCGCGAGACCTTGCCCTGGCTGGTGGAGGCCATGCGGGAACCGGTGGGTGCCCAGTGGACCGTGGAAGCCACTGTGAGCTGATTGGCCATGGCGGGCGCGACTTCGTTGGGAGCCCGTTGTTGGGCCCTGGCAGGATGGGTGGCAGCCAGCCTGCTGTTGGCCGGCTGCAGCCACCGCCTCGCGTCATCCCCCGAAGCGTCGGCCTGGGCCACCGCATCGCTGTTGAGCCAGACACCGATGTGGGAGCACCGGACCTTCAAAAACCGCGCGCCCACCGACTACCGCGGCACCCAGCACCAGGGACGGCCCGCCTTGCACGCCCACAGCCGCTCGGGCAGCAGCCTGATGCGACACCGCCTGCAGTGGCCGGGCGACCGCATCGGTACGCTGCATTTTTCGTGGTTCATTGAGGCGCTGGAGCCCGCCTTTGACCTCACCGACCGCGAGGCCGAAGACGCGGTGGCCCGGGTGATCCTGACCTTCGACGGCGACCGCAGCCGTCTGTCGGCGCGGGACCGGGCGCTGTCGGAGCTGGCGCTGCTGGTCACGGGCGAGCCACTGCCCTACGCGACTTTGATGTACGTCTGGGACCACCAACACCCTGAAGGCACGGTGCTGAAGCACCCCGCCAGCTCGCGCATCCGCCTGCTGGTGGTGCGTTCGGGCGCCGATGGGCTGGGCCGGTGGCAGGACATCGACCGAGATATGCGCGCGGACTTTGAGCACGTGTTCGGCGAAACGCCGGCCACCTTGACCGGCATCGGCCTGATGACGGACGCCAACAACACCGGCCTGACGGCGCAGGCTTGGTTCGGCCCGGTGCGACTGGGCACCGTGGTCGCCACCGAACCCTGATTCAGCCGATCACAATCCCAGGCGATCGCAAATCGCCAGCGTGGCTTCGCTCTGGTTCATGGTGTAGAAGTGCAAGCCCGGCACACCTGCGGTGCGCAACTGGTCACACAGGTCGGTCACCACGTCCAGGCCAAACGCCTTGATGGACTCGACATCATCACCATACGCCTGCAGACGCAAGCGTATCCAGCGCGGCACTTCGGCACCACAACTGTCGGCGAACCGCAGGATGCCGCTGGCGTTGATGATGGGCATGATGCCCGGCACCACCGGGATGTCGGCGCCCTTGGCGTAGGCGTCGTCCACAAAGCGGAAGTAGGCGTCGGTGTTGAAGAAGAACTGGGTGATGGCGGAATCGGCCCCGGCGCGCACCTTGGCCACGTAGGCGTCCACATCGGCCTCGGGCGACTTGGCCTGCGGGTGCATCTCGGGGTAAGCGGCCACTTCCAGGTGAAAATGGTCACCGGTCTCGGCGCGAATGAACTGGACCAGATCGGCTGCGTACCGGAACTCGCCCATGGCGCCGTAGCCGCTGGGCAGATCGCCGCGCAAGGCGACCAGGCGCCGCAGCCCCATGCTTTGAAACAGCGCCAGTTTCTCGCGCACCGACTCGCGGGTGGCACCAACGCAGGTGAAGTGTGACGCGCCGCTCTGGCCTTCGTCCAGAATGGCCTGCACGGTTTGCAAAGTACCGTCTTGGGTGGAGCCGCCCGCGCCGTAGGTCACCGAACAGAATTCGGGCCGCTTGGCGTACAGCTTCTCGCGCACGGCGCGCAACTTGGTCGCGCCCTCCGCCGTCTTGGGCGGAAAAAACTCAAAACTCAGGGGCAAGCCCATACGAAAAACTCCCGGTTGCCATCACCACCGGTGATGGCGCTTTCAAAATAGGCACGCAGCTTCAACCCGTTGGCGGCGCAGGCTTGCGCCATGCGCGCTTCCACCTGGGCATAACGGCTGGCGTCCTTCACCAGCCCGCCTTTGCCAATGTCCTCCGG
>CAZGDZ010000080.1:2233-8015 GCA_964524855.1 uncultured Macromonas sp. | reverse complement strand
CTCCACGCCCAGCGCAATCACCGTGATGCCCAGCGCCCGGGCCATGTTGCACAGGCCTTTCAGGAACTCTTGGTTCCCTTCGTTGCTGCTGATGCCGCGCACATAACTTGGGTGCACCTTGATGTAGTCCAGCCCCAGGCCGGCCAGCTTGTCGGTCTCTGCAAAGCGTTGGCCAAAGTATTCGATACCCACCCGGCAACCCAAGCCTTTGAGGGCGCGCGCCAGGTCTTTGAAGGCGTCGAACTGGCGGAACACGCCGTACTCCGGCACCTCGAACAGCAGGCGGCGGCACAGGTCGGGGTAGCCTTGCAGCAACTGCACCAATTGGTTGCGGAAACCAAAGTCCGCAATCGTTTCGGCCGACAGGTTCACCGCCACATCGCCCGAGCCCTTGCCCAGGTAGTCGATCGCCAGCTTCACCACGCCCAGGTCGATCGGCGCGGTCAAGTTCAGGTTGGCCGCCATCGGCATGAAGTCACCGGCCGACAGCAGCGGCCCTTCCGCATCCACTTTCAGGCGGATCACGCCCTCTTGGTGCAGCGGCTGGTTCTGGTCGCCACGCACCACCGGGTAAAACGCCAGGCTCAGCTTGCGGCCATCCACCGCTTCGGTCAGCAGGGTGCGCCACTGTTCAGAGGGCAGGCTCACCTTCTGCGCGCCGTCTTCCATCGCATGCCAACTGTTCGGGCCTTTGGCCTGGGCTTGTGCCAGCGCCTGGTCCGCACGGGTCATCAGGTCGCCCACACCTTGGCCACGGGTGTAGCCTACCGCTGCCAGGTGGAACAGGTCGGGGAATTCCGCCGTCCAGTTCGGTAGCCAGTCGCGCTGCAGCCGTTCGTAAATGGATTGCGCCGCTTCGGCTGGCGACGTGAACGATGGGCACACCACCGCAAATTCACCGCCCTTCACCCGTCCGGCCCGCTGGCCGGGGTAGTCATTGCCGCTGTCAAACAGCACCTGCCCCAGTTGTTTGAGCAGTTGGTCGGCCCGCTGGTGGCCGAGCTTCGCGTTCAGCTCGTTCAGGTAAGCCAACCGCACCATCACCAAACTGCCGTTGGAGCCGAATTGCTCCCCCGTCAAAATTTCGCGCAAATGCGACATGAAGTAGTCGCGGTTGGCAATGCCGGTCACCGGGTCGCGGTTCACTTTCTTGCGCAGGTTTTCCAGCCGGGCCGATTCTTCAGCGAACATGGCCTTCAGCCGGTCCACCATGTCGTTCATGGCGCGGGTCACAGCGCGCAGTTCGGGCGTGCGGGGTTCGCCCACGGTCAGGAAGCGGCGCTCCGCAATCGCTTGCGCTTGGCCCACCACGTCGCGCAGCGGCCCGGTGATCATTCGAATCGCAAACGTGCCCGCCACCCCGGTGAACACGCTACCCGCCACAAACCACAGCAGCAACTCCAGCGTGCCTTCCCACAGGCTTTTGTACACGTACTGTTCGTGGCTGGCCAAGGTAATGGTGCCGTACTGCTTCCAGCCATCCTGAATCAACGCTTGCCCCGGCTGAACCTGGATCGGGATGAGGTTCGCAAACCATTGCGGCGCACCTTCCAGTTGTCCCTCGTACTGCTTTTCCACAATCACTTCCCCGGTGGGGGAGGTGACGCGGATGAAGCGGTAGTGGCCCGCGTCAAACTGGGCCGATACCTGTAACTCCACCGTCACCGGGTCTTTGTCAAGTTGGGTGAGCGACAGCGCCAGCGAGGTCGCGTTGTCGATGTTCTTGACCTGCAACTGCTGCTCCAGGTAGCCGCGCGCCGACAGCACGCTCACCACCAGGCTGCCGCCAAAGGCCAGCGTCATCACCAGGGCGATGGCGATCCACAGTTGTTTGATGAGAGACATGGTGTGTTACCCCTTGGGTCAAATGGCGGGCCGGTGCGTCACAGGCCCTCCTGTTTCATGCGGTCCAGCACTTCGCGCCATTTCGACAGGCGCGCCGTCGGGTCGGCGGAGGACGTTTGCTGTCCAGCCACCCACAAGCCTTGGTTGTTGAAGCTGAACACGGGCGACAGGTCGGGCCGGCGCGAAGCGGGCCGCACGCTGGTGATCAGGTTGTCGAGAATCACGGGCTCACCGGTCGGGTCTTCAAAATAGCCCAGCACCATGTGGGCTTCGGTTTTGGCGCCGGCGGTGCGCGCGCGCACGTAAATCATGCGCAGCTTCTCGTTGGGCACGCCCAACAGCAGCAGCGTCATGTACTTGCTGATGGAATAGTCCTCGCAGTCGCCGGTGGCGCGCCCCATGAATTCCAGTGGCGTGGCCCAGTAATCATTTTGTTGCCACACCACAGGGTCCAGCTCGTAAACAATGCGGCGGTTGAAAAAGGTGTTCACGGCATTGAGTTGCTGGTCCACCGGCAGGTTGCGGGATTCTTCCAGCAGGCGGCGCCAGGCAACCACCGTTTGTTCCGCCTGGGCGCCGTAGCGCTCGCGCGCCAGCGACTGCATGCGGTCCAGATTCGGTGTTGCCAGGCTGAAACCGACCCACAGCGCCACCGCAAGCCCGCAGGCCAGCCACGGCATCCACCAATATTGGGCGCTGGGCGAGGTGGGTTTCACGTATCAGTGCTCAGGATGGGTAGAAAGTATCGGCAAACCTGTCACACAAAGACCTTGACGTACGGTAGGATACCGCAAGACAATCGCCTTGCAATGTGATTTGAATGATAAGCGGTTGTTTGCAGTAAGTCTTGTGCAGTCGGGAGCCGATTGCCGTCAATCCGAGAGGGTCTAACCATGAAAACCAAAACATCCAGGCACGTGCTGTCTGCTATTGCTGTCGCTGTCACCCTGCTGGGGGCTCAAAGCGCCTTGGCGCAAGCCCTGCCGCAGCCCATGATCGAGGCCGTTCGCCAAGCCGTGGTCTCCAACCCCGAGGTGCAGGCCCGTTGGCACAACTTCACCGCCGCCGATGCCGAGAAGGACGTGGCCAAGGCCGGTTGGCGCCCGCAGGTGGACCTCACCTACGGCGTGGGCATTGAGCGCAACAAAACCCCCACCACCGACACCGGCACCTACGACCGCCACGGTGGCGCCCTGACACTGACCCAAACCCTGTTTGACGGGTTCTTCACCAAGAATGAAGTCGAGCGCCTGAGCTACGCCAAGCTCACCCGCTACTACGAGCTGTTGGAAGCCGCCGAAACCATCGCCCTGGAAGCCGCGCGCGCCTACGTGGACGTGTCCCGCTACTCTGCCCTGGTGGAAGAGGCCAAGCAAAACTACGTGGAGCACAAGGTCACCGCGAACCAGATCGAGGAGCGCACCACCGCTGGCGTCAGCCGCCGGGTGGACACCGATCAGGCCACCGGCCGTCTGGCCCTGGCCGAGTCCAACCTGCTGACCGAAGTGTCCAACTTGCACGACGTGAGCGCGCGCTACCTGCGCGTCATGGGCGTGAAGCCGCCGGCCACCTTGCCTCCCCTGGCCGACGGCCTGAAGCTGCAAGGCGTGCCCACCAGCATGACGCAGGCCATGACCGAAGGCCTGCCCAACAGCCCCACCATCAACGCCGCTTACGAGAACGTGCGTTCTACCCGTTCGCAGATCGAGTCGCGCAAGGCCGGTTACTGGCCGCGTGTTGACTTCCGCATCCGCCAGACGTGGGGCCGCGACATCGACAACGTGCCGGGCAACACGCGCGACTTCACTGCCGAAGTGCTGTTGAACTACAACCTCTACCGTGGTGGCGCCGACAAGGCCCGCGAAGTGCAGGCGGTGGAGTTCAATAAGCAAGCGCGTGATCTGCAGGAAAAAGCCTGCCGCGACGTGCGCCAGACCCTGGCCATTGCCTACAACGACGTGGTTCGCCTGCGTGAGCAAATGGGTTACCTGGATCAGCACCGCCTGTCCACCGAAGTGGCCCGCGAGGCTTACCGCCAGCAGTTTGACATCGGCCAGCGTACGCTGTTGGACGTGTTGGATACCCAGAACGAATACTTTGAGGCCAGCCGCGCCTACATCAACGCCCAGTACAACGAATTCTTGGCCCAGGCCCGGACGTTGGCCAGCATGGGGCGCCTGGTGGAAACGCTGGGCGTGACCCGCCCTGACCAGCCGACCTTGGCCGACGTGGGGCAGGACCGTGGCGTGCTGCCGCCCGAGGAGTTGTGTCCGTTCGAAACGCCGGCCGTGCTGGAGATCGACAAGGCCAAGGCCGTGGCGGACGCTCCGGTGCGTGCGCGGCCAGCCGCAGCCGCCCCTGCTGCAGCGGCTCCTGCGGCCGCCGCGGCGCCGACCAAGGTCACTTTCTCGTCTGATGCACTGTTCGACTTCAACAAGTCGGTGCTCAAGCCCGAGGGTAAGAAAAACCTGGACGATCTGGTCACCAAAATCAAGGGCGTCAACCTTGATGTGGTGATTGCCGTCGGCCACACCGACAGCATGGGTGCGGACGCCTACAACCAGCGCTTGTCTCTGGCGCGGGCTGAGGCTGTGAAGGCCTACCTGGTGAACCAGGGTGTGCCCGCCGACCGCGTGCGCACCGAGGGCAAAGGCGAGAGCGAGCCTGTGGCCAGCAACGACACCCGCGAAGGCCGAGCCAAAAACCGCCGTGTGGACGTGACGGTGATGGAGGCTGCTCGCTGAGCGAAGGCTTCTCCCGGCAAAAAGGCCGCGCACTGCGCGGCCTTTTTTCGTCTGGGCACTTCCTGTGCCCGTAAGGCACTCAGACGCCGGCGGCGTGCGCCTGTTGGTCGGCGTGGTAGCTGCTGCGCACCATGGCGCCCACGGCCGCGTGCGAAAAGCCCATTTCGTAGGCTTTGGCTTCGAACATCTTGAACGTGTCCGGGTGCACATAGCGTCGCACCGGCAGGTGGTGACCGCTGGGCGCCAGGTACTGGCCGATGGTCAGCATGTCGATGTTGTGGGCGCGCATGTCGCGCATCACGTCCAGAATTTCTTCGTCGGTTTCACCCAGGCCCACCATCAACCCACTCTTGGTGGGAATGTGCGGGAACAGCGCCTTGAACTTTTTCAGCAGGTTCAGGCTGAACTGGTAGTCCGAGCCCGGGCGGGCCTCTTTGTAGAGGCGCGGCACCGTTTCCAGGTTGTGGTTCATCACGTCGGGCGGCGCAGCCTTCAAAATGTCCAGGGCGCGGTCGTCGCGGCCCCGGAAGTCGGGCACCAGCACTTCGATCTGTGTCTGGGGCGACAGGGCTCTGGTCTTTTCGATGCAGGCCACAAAGTGACCGGCGCCGCCATCGCGCAGGTCGTCGCGGTCCACGCTGGTGATCACCACGTACTTCAACTTCAATGCCGCGATCGTCTTGGCCAGGTTCTCGGGTTCGTTCACATCCAGCGGGTCGGGGCGGCCGTGGCCCACGTCGCAGAACGGGCAGCGGCGGGTGCACTTGTCGCCCATGATCATGAAGGTGGCCGTGCCTTTGCCGAAGCATTCGCCAATGTTGGGGCATGACGCTTCTTCACACACCGTCACCAGTTTGTTCTGGCGCAGGATGTCCTTGATCTCGTAAAAGCGGGTGCTGGGCGATCCGGCCTTGACGCGAATCCAGTCCGGCTTTTTCAGCACCTCGGCGGGTACCACCTTGATGGGGATGCGGGCCGTTTTGGCCTGGCTCTTTTGCTTGACGGTGGGGTCGTACGATTCGGCGGCGGCCGCTTCGCGGGTGACGGGCGGGGTGGTCATGGTTGTGTTCCGGGTGGGGAGAGCGGGTCACCGTGGCAGCAGCGCGCACAGTTGCTGACGCAACACGTCAGCAACCTCGGCGGCCGTGGTGGATACGCCAATTGTAGAAAGGTCTACCGTTTGCAGGCCCGCA
>CAZGDZ010000080.1:0-2223 GCA_964524855.1 uncultured Macromonas sp. | reverse complement strand
GAAGAAGATGAACAGGGTCTGCGCAACTGGCTGCAGCAAGTGCTGGCGCAGTTGTGTTTGAACAGTCGCTATTTTAACCCCCGCTTTTGCGTCCTGTACCAAATTCGCGATTTGTGTCACGGCCATACCCGCATAGCCGCAAGGGTTGATGCGGGAATAGGGCTCCAGGTCCATCGCCACGTTCAGCGCCAGGCCGTGGTAAGTGCAGTGCCGGTGCACTTTGATGCCCAGAGCACTGATTTTGCCCAGCCCAGCGAACGGGTCGCCGCCGGGGGCGGGGCCGGTCAGTGCGGCATGGTCGAACGGGTTGGCCAGGCGCACGTAAATACCCGGGGCGGTGGCCACGCGGTGGCCGGTCACGTTCCAGTGGCGCAAGGTGCGGATCACTGCTTCTTCCAGCCGGTAAACGTACTCCTTGACGAAGTAGCCGGTGCGCTGCAAATTGATCAACGGGTAAGCCACCACTTGCCCTGGGCCGTGATACGTGACCTGCCCCCCCCGGTTCGTGGCCACGATTGGAATGGCGCCAGGATTCAGGAGGTGATCCGCCTTGCCGGCCAACCCTTGGGTGAACACCGGCGGGTGCTCGCACAGCCACAATTCATCAGCGGTGTCTGCATCGCGCTCGCTGGTGAAACGATGCATCGCCTGGTAGGTGGCCTCGTAGTCCACCAAGCCCAGCAGTTTGACCCGCAATGCATCGCTCACAGCACCACTTTCACCATGGGGTGGGAACTCAGTGTGCGGTAGAGTTCGTCCAGCGTTTCGCGGTTGGTCACGTACACGCTGATGGTCAGCCCCAGGTAGTTGCCGCCCTTGCTGGGGCGTTGCTCCATGGTTGCGGGGTCGAACGACGGGTCGAACTGTTGCGCCACATGGGCGATGGCAGCCGCAAAGCCTTCGACTTGGGCGCCCATGACCTTGATCGGTAAATGGCAGGGGTATTCGATGAGCGACTGTTCGGGCGGGATGTCTTGCATGGCGGGGCTCGTTCGGGCGGTGCGATTCGGTCGGGTGTGTGCTCATTATCGGTGCGTGGCGCCAGATGAACGCACCAATGCAACGAACCCCTTGACGTGTTCATGGGGTTACTACGTATAATGCGAGGCTTTGCTGGGCTGCCCAGCGCTGGTGCGCCGTGTAACCTGACTGTAATTTGAGGGCATGACAATGAGTGATTACCCGTCGTCGTCCAGTCAGTCTAAGGTTCCCGCGCCCCAAGATGCTTGGGCAGATGAGGCAGAAGTTGAAGATTTCAAGTCCCTGACGCGTGACGAAGCGCAGCAGTGGCGCCAGCGCCAACCGCAAACATCGGTTTGGCGTGTGGTGGGATGGCAAATGGTTCTGACGCTGTTCGCGCCCTGGGTTGCGTTGTGGTTGACGCAGCGCCCCTCGGTGGCTTGGTCGGTGTTTTACGGTGGGTTGTGCATCGCGCTGCCATCGGCCCTGATGGCCTATGGCGTGACCTCCAGTGGCTTGGCTCGCATGTTGGCGCGTCGGTTTCCGGGGGTGGGGCGCATGACGCTGGCAGGCGTGTTTTTTTGGGAAGGCGTGAAAGTGCTGTTGTCGCTGGCCATGTTGTGGTCAGCACCGCGCTTTGTGCCCGAACTGAGCTGGCTGGGCTTGGTGGCCGGGCTGGTGGTGTCGCTGAAGGCGTACTGGCTGGTTTTCTGGCAGGCGCGTCGTCGCGGACGTTGAATTGTTGTTTTTGACTATTGATGGGCTGATCAACCATGGCTACTGAAGGCGTAGGACCCACCCCAGGCGAATACATTCGCCACCACCTCGTTCACCTGTCGAACAAAAAGCAAGAAGGCATCATCGACTTCTCGGTGATCAACATCGACTCGGTGGTGGTCAACATCATCCTGGGTATTCTGGTGTGCTTCACCTTGTGGCTGGCAGCGCGCAAGGCCACGTCAGGCGTGCCCGGTCGTTTCCAGGCGGCGGTCGAAATCTTGGTGGAAATGGTTGAAGGCCAGGCCAAAGCCGTTGTTCACAATGCTCAGAGCCGCAAGCTCATCGCTCCCATGGCGCTGACCGTGTTCTGCTGGATCTTCATGATGAACTTCATGGACTTGCTGCCGGTTGATCTGCTGCCTGCCATTTGGCATGTGGCCGGCCCGGCAATGGGTTACCCCGACTACCTGCGCGTTGTGCCTACGGCCGACCTGTCCACCACGCTGGGTCTGTCCACCACGGTGCTGCTGTTGTGCGTGGTCT
>CAZGDZ010000079.1:0-8058 GCA_964524855.1 uncultured Macromonas sp. | reverse complement strand
CCGTTTGCCGGCTACAAGCAGAAGGTGGACCCGGAAGGCCGCTTCAACAAAGGTAAGTTGCTGCGCGACGGCGCGGTGTTCGGCTCACCCGACCAGCGCCGCGCCGATCTGAGCATGGCCTACACCCCCAGCTTCGGTCTGATGGGCTACGAGTCGCTCATCATGCAGCAGAGTGACATCGGCGCCATCGCCGATTCGGTCAAGAACTGCCTGCGCTGCGGTAAGTGCAAGCCGGTGTGCTCGACCCACGTGCCTCGCGCCAACCTGTTGTACTCGCCGCGCAACAAGATTCTGGCCACCTCGCTGCTGGTCGAGGCCTTCCTGTACGAAGAGCAGACCCGCCGCGGCATCAGCATCAAGCACTGGGAAGAGTTTGAAGACGTGGCCGACCACTGCACCGTCTGCCATAAGTGCTACACGCCGTGCCCAGTGAAGATCGACTTCGGCGACGTGTCCATGAACATGCGCAACCTGTTGCGCAAGATGGGCCAGAAAACTTGGCGCCCCGGCAACGCGGCGGCCATGTTCATGCTCAACGCCACCAACCCCGAAACCATCAAGCTGGCGCGCAGCGCCATGGTGGGGGTGGGCTTCAAGGCGCAGCGTTTCGCGCACAACCTGCTCAAGGGCCTGGCGCGCAAGCAGACCAGTGCGCCACCGGCCACGGTCGGCCCGGCGCCGATCAAAGAGCAGGTGATCCACTTCATCAACAAGAAGCTGCCCGGCGGCCTGCCAAAGAAGACGGCACGCGCGCTGCTGGACATCGAGAACTCGGACTACGTGCCCATCATCCGCAACCCGCAGGGCACCACGGCCGACACGGAAGCGGTGTTCTACTTCCCTGGCTGCGGCTCGGAGCGTCTGTTCAGTCAGGTCGGTCTGGCCACCCAGGCCATGCTTTGGCACGCTGGGGTGCAGACCGTGTTGCCGCCGGGCTACCTGTGCTGCGGCTACCCGCAAAAAGGCTCGGGCCAGTTCGACAAGGCCGAGAAGATCATCACCGACAACCGGGTGCTGTTCCACCGCGTCGCCAACACGCTCAACTACCTCGACATCAAGACGGTGGTGGTGAGCTGCGGCACCTGCTACGACCAACTGCAGAACTACGAGTTCGACAAGATCTTCCCGGGTTGCCGCATCATCGACATCCACGAATACCTGCTGGAAAAAGGCATCACCCTGGAACCCAAGGGCGCCTACCTGTACCACGACCCGTGCCACACCCCCATGAAGCTGCAAGACCCGATGAAAACGGTCAAGGCGCTGGTGGGCGACACCGTGGTCAAGGCCGACCGCTGCTGCGGTGAGTCTGGCACGCTGGGCGTGAGCCGGCCCGACATCTCGACCCAGGTGCGTTTCCGCAAGGAAGAGGAACTGAACAAAAACGCCGTGCAACTGGCCGCACTGGCCGAGAAGAACGGCGTGGCCGCGCCCCAAGGCAAGACCAAGATCCTGACCAGCTGCCCGAGCTGCTACCAAGGCCTCAGCCGCTACGGTGACGACCTGAACAATGGCTTGTTGGAGGCCGATTACATCGTGGTGGAAATGGCCAACCAGATTCTGGGTGACAACTGGATGCCCGACTACGTGGCCCGCGCCAATGCGGGTGGCATCGAGCGGGTGCTGGTGTGAACCCGGGCCCGGTCGCCACACCGGCTGTGGATTGCCCGTTGTGCCGCGAAGACGGCGGGCTGCTGATCGCACGCCACGAGTGGTTCCGTGTGATCCGCGCCATCGGCCCGGACGCCGACGACTTCCCCGGCTTCTACCGGGTGGTCTGGAACGCGCACGTGGCTGAGTGGTCGGATCTGTCCGAGCCGGAGCAGGCGCTGTGCATGCGCGCCGTTTCGGTGGTGGAGCGCGCGGTGCGCGAACATCTGCAGCCCACCAAGGTCAACCTGGCAGCGCTGGGCAACGTGGTGCCGCACCTGCATTGGCACGTGGTCGCTCGCTACGAGTGGGACAGTCGTTTCCCGGCCCCCCTGTGGGCGTCCCCCAACCGCCCGGCCGATGCCGACCGACTGACGGCGCTGCGCATGCGCCTGCCCGCCTGTGATGCGGCGCTCGCCACCGCGTTGGCCGCCGCTTTCCCCACCCCACTGAACTGACTTCACCGGAGACAACCATGGCCGGCCTGGACAAAAACACCCCCACCCCGCAGGACATCACCGTTCACAACCAGTCGCGCGTGCTGGAAATTGCATTCTCGGACGGCGCTCATTTCCGCATCCCGTTCGAGCTGATGCGGGTCTACTCGCCGTCCGCCGAGGTGCAGGGCCACGGCCCGGGCCAGGAGGTGTTGCAGACCGGCAAGCGCGAGGTCGGCATCCTGGCGCTGGAAGCGGTCGGCAATTACGCGGTGCAGCCCACCTTCACCGACGGCCACGACAGTGGCATTTTCAGTTGGGATTATTTGTATTTCCTGGGCGCGCAGCAAACCGAACTCTGGGCCGACTACGAACGTCGGCTGGCCGAGGCCGGTGTCGGCCGCGACGCACCCATGCCCGAAAAAGCCGGCTCGGCCTGTGGTCACCACCATTGAGCGGCCTTCCCACATCGCCTAACATAGCCCCATGAGCCAGACCCATTTCGGTTTCCAGACGGTGGACGAGCGCGACAAGGCGCGCCACGTGCGCAGCGTGTTCGACTCGGTCGCGTCCAATTACGACATCATGAACGACCTGATGTCGGGCGGTTTGCACCGCTGGTGGAAGGCGTACACCCTGGCGGTGGCCAACCCGCGCCCGGGCGACCGGGTGCTGGACATTGCGGGCGGCACCGGCGATCTGGGCCTGGCTTTTGCCCCCAAGGTGGCGCCCACCGGCATGGTGGTGCACACCGACATCAACGAGGCCATGCTGAGAGAAGGGCGCAACCGTCTGCTCGATAAGGGCGTGGCACTGCCCACTCTGGTGTGTGACGCCGAGAAATTGCCCTTCCCCGATGGGTATTTCGACATCGTTTCGGTGGCTTTTGGCTTGCGCAACATGACGCACAAGGAACTTGCGCTGCAGGAAATGAATCGAGTCATCAGGCCCGGGGGCAAGTTGATGGTGTTGGAGTTTTCGAAGGTGGCTCCGCCGCTGGCGAAACTCTACGACTGGTACAGCTTCAACATCCTGCCGAAGATCGGAAAATGGGTGGCGAAGGACGAGGACAGCTACCGCTATCTGGCGGAATCCATCCGCATGCATCCGGACCAGGAAACCTTGCGCGGCATGATGCGCGGGGCGGGCTTCGGACATGTCGATGTGCACAACCTCACCGCAGGGGTGACTGCGCTGCATGTGGGCATCAAGTGTTGAGAAGCGGTTTGTTCAATAACGGCGATAAAGCGAGAGAGACATGAAAGTCTGGTCTGTGATTCTGGTGTGTGCGATGGCCCTGACCTCGCACGAAGTGTGGGCCAAGCGCCTGGGCGGAGGGTCGTCGTTTGGCAAGCAGTCCAACAATGTGACGCAGCGCAATGCCACGCCGGCGCAACCCGCGCCCACGCAAGGGGCAACCCAAAATGCAACGCAAAACGCGGCGCAGCGGCCTGCCGCAGCGCCTGCTGCTGCCCAGCCCAAGCGCCCGTGGGGCGTCATGCTCGGCGGTTTGGCCGCTGGCTTGGGTCTGGCCTGGTTGGCCTCGGCCTTGGGCTTTGGCGAAGGCTTTGCTCAGGTCCTGTTGATCATGCTGGCCGTGGTGGCGGTGCTGGCCATCATTGGCATGGTGCGCCGCAGTCGCGCCGCTGCCCAGCCCGCCCGTTCGCCCCTGGCATTTCAGGGCGCGGGTCCGGCCGCTGATCCGGTGACCGCTCGCAGCTACAGCCCCCAGAACGTGGGCAACGACGCATCCGCCCGTCCGTGGGAGCGGGGCAGCAGCACCTTTGGCCAGGCCGATGCCGCGCCGCAAAGCAGCTTGATCGGGTCCGCCCTGGGCGGTCCGCAAACTTGGGGTGTCCCGGCCGATTTCGACACCGAAGGCTTCCTGCGTGCCTCCAAGGGTAATTTCGTCAAGCTGCAAGACGCCTGGGACCGTGGTGACATCCCGGCCCTTCGCGCCATGATGACGGACGACATGATCGTCCAGATCCAGGCCCAACTGGCCGAGCGCGAAGCGCAAGGCGCGGGCGTGGTCAACCATACCGAGGTGGTGATGCTTGAAGCCCAACTGCTGGGCATCGAGGAGACTGAGCAGGAATACATGGCCAGTGTCGAGTTCTCGGGCATGATCCGTGAAGACGCGTCGGCCGGACCGAACCCGTTCCGTGAGGTTTGGAACATCACCCGGCCCAAGGCAGGCGCTGGCGGCTGGCTGGTCGCAGGGGTGCAGGCCTTGCAGTGAACCGGGTGCGGTTTATCCGTCAAAATCGGGGGGCTATGAAACAGCCCCCCTTTTTGTTGCCTCCGGTTGAGGCCCTGCGCAGTTTGTTGAGCGCTTTGCCAGCGCCGCCCGCTTGGTTGCAAGACGAAGGCCGTAATCGCTTGGTGCTTTTGCTCAACCACATTCTGCAGCAAGAACCTGCCGCCATGGACCGCCTGCGACGCCAGGCCGGCAAAACGGTGCAAGCCCGCTGGGGCGACTGGTCCATCTGGTTGCAGGCCACGCCTGCCGGATTGCTGGCGGTCGCCCCCGAAGGTGATGCCGCTGATTTGCAGCTTGGGGTCAACGAACCGTCGCCGCTGGAACTGGCGCGCGTGTTGTTGTCGGGCGGCAAGCCACCGGTCGCCATCCAGGGTGATGTGCAACTGGCCGCTGACGTGGCCTGGCTGGTGGACAACGTGCGCTGGGATCTGGAAGAAGATCTGTCCCGCTGGTTGGGCGACGCGCCGGCGCATGCGCTGGTGCAGTGGGCGCAGGCCGCTGCGTCCGGCTTGAAAGCTGTGCTCGGGCAAGCGGCCGAACAGGCGCAGACCTTGCGCGAGCGTGTGATGCCCACGAACCCTCGCAACGACGGAGCTGCCGCCCCATGAACCGGTTTTTCCGTGGAGTGTTCATCGTTTGGGTGGTGTTGCGGTACGGCCTGGACGAGTTGGTGCTGTCCGGTTTCCGCAACCCAGCGGTGCGGGTGTTGCGGTCCATCATTTCGGTGGGGCGCAACCTCAAGGCCCCCCGCGGTCAGCGCCTGCGCGAGGCGCTGGAACGGCTGGGGCCGATTTTCGTGAAGTTCGGTCAGGTGCTGTCCACCCGGCGCGACCTGTTGCCGCCAGACATCGCCGAAGAATTGGCCTTGCTGCAGGACCGCGTGCCACCTTTCCCGTCGGTGGTGGCGGTCGCCACCATTGAACGAACGTTTGGCCGCCGGCTCGACCAGGTGTTCCGCGAGTTTGACCAGACGCCGGTGGCCAGTGCGTCCATCGCCCAGGTGCACTTTGCCGTGCTGCACGATGGTCGCGAGGTCGCGGTGAAGGTGCTGCGCCCCAACATGCTGCCCGTCATCGAAAAAGACCTGGGTCTGATGCGCATGATGGCCGGCTGGGTCGAAGCTTTGTCGGTCGATGGCAAGCGCTTGAAGCCGCGCGAAGTGGTGGCCGAGTTCGACAAATACCTGCACGACGAGCTGGACTTGGTGCGCGAAGCGTCCAACGCCGCCCAGTTGCGCCGCAACATGGCCGACCTGAACCTGGTGCTGATCCCGGAGATGCACTGGGACTTCTGCCGCAACGATGTGTTGGTGATGGAGCGCATGCATGGCGTGCCGATCAGCCAGGTGGATCGTCTCAAGGCGGCCGGGGTGGATATCCCCAGACTGGCGCGCGACGGCGTGACGATCTTTTTCACCCAGGTGTTTCGCGATGGCTTTTTCCACGCCGACATGCACCCAGGCAACATCCAGGTCAGCCTGGCGCCAGAGACCTTTGGTCGCTACATTTCGCTCGACTTCGGCATCGTCGGCACACTGACCCAGTTCGACAAGGAATACCTGGCGCAGAATTTCACCGCTTTTTTCCGCCGCGACTACAAGCGGGTGGCCGAGTTGCACATCGAGTCGGGCTGGGTGCCGGCCGACACCCGGGTGGACGAACTGGAAGCCGCCATCCGGGCGGTGTGCGAGCCGTATTTCGACCGTCCGCTCAAGGAAATCTCGCTGGGCATGGTGTTGATGCGCCTGTTTCAGACATCCCGGCGCTTCCATGTCGAAATCCAGCCTCAGTTGGTGTTGTTGCAGAAAACCCTGCTCAACATCGAGGGTTTGGGCCGCGAGCTGGACCCGGAACTGGACCTGTGGAACACCGCCAAGCCCTTCCTCGAAAAGTGGATGATGGAGCAGGTGGGCCCCAAGAAATTCTGGGAGCAGCTGAAGGCTGAGGCGCCGCATTACGCCAAGCTGGTGCCCGAATTGCCGCGCCTGTTGCACGACTATTTGCGGCACCGCCCGAACGATGTGGCGCGCGAGGTGCGTTTGTTGGTGCAGGAGCAACGCCGCACCAACCGCTTGCTGCAGGCGATTCTGTACGGAGGATTGGGTTTCTTGTTGGGCTTGCTGGCCATGCAACTGTTGGTGCGCGTGCGCTTGTGGTAGCGCCAGGGCGTCACAATTTATAATGTACGGTTTCGTTTCAGTCGCCAGATCTTCCAGGTCACAGCCATGCCCATCTACGCTTACAAATGCGAGTCCTGCGGCCACGCCAAGGACGTTCTGCAGAAAATTTCCGACGCGCCCTTGACCGATTGCCCGGCCTGTGGTGCTTCCACCTTCAGCAAACAGCTGACGGCGGCCGGTTTCCAACTCAAAGGTTCGGGTTGGTACGCCACCGATTTCCGCAATGGCAGCAGCACCGGCGCCGCCACCAGCGCGGCCGCGGGTACGGCCGCCACGGCGTCGGCCAGTGCCGAACCTGCCTCCTCGGAGTCGAGTGACGCTGCGGCGTCCACGCCCTGCGGCGGTTCCTGTGCTTGCCACTGAGCCGGAGCCCCCATGGCTGCCCTGCGCAAATGGCTGCTGGCCGGCCTGTTGGTTCTGGTCCCTTTGATCATCACTTTGTGGGTGCTGGACTGGGTGGTCTCCACCCTGGATCAGACGCTCAACATCTTGCCATTGGCTTGGCAACCCGACCAGTGGGCAGGCATGCACATTCCCGGGTTGGGTGTGGTGTTCGCACTCGTGGTGTTGCTGTCGATCGGCGCGCTGGCGTCCAACATCGTGGGCAACAAGCTGGTCAACTGGTGGCACGCCTTGTTGCACCGCATACCGGTGGTGCGTTCCATTTACTCTGGCGTCAAGCAGGTGTCCGACACCTTGCTGTCTGAAAAAGGCAATGCGTTCCGCAAGGCGGTGCTGGTGCAATGGCCGCATGAAGGCATGTGGACCATCGCCTTCCTGACCGGCTCGCCCGGCGGTGCGGTGGCGGCGCACCTGAACGCGCAAGACTACATCAGCGTCTACGTGCCCACCACACCGAACCCCACCGGTGGCTATTTTGTGATGGTGAACCGCCGTGATGTGGTGGAGTTGGCAATGAGCGTGGACGAGGCGCTCACTTACGTGATTTCGATGGGCGTGATCGTGCCCGGCGCCGGCAAACCGGGTGCCAAGCCCCTGCCGGTGGCGGTGGTCGATCCGGCCTGAATGTTTCGAATTTCTGAAAGCAAGACTTATGGCAATGCGTAGCGAATACTGTGGTCTGGTGACCGAAGCCCTGTTGGGCCAGCCCGTGACCTTGTGCGGCTGGGTGAACCGCCGCCGCGACCATGGCGGCGTGATTTTTGTGGACCTGCGCGACCGCGAAGGCTACGTGCAAGTCGTCTGCGACCCCGACCGTCCCGAGATGTTCAAGCTGGCCGAAGGCCTGCGCAACGAGTTCTGCATCCAGGTCAAAGGCGTGGTCCGGGCCCGCCCGGAAGGCACCACCAACGACAGCCTCAAGAGCGGCAAGATCGAGGTGTTGTGCCACGAAATCAACGTGCTCAATGCCTCCGTCACGCCCCCGTTCCAGATCGATGACGAAAACCTGAGCGAAACCACCCGCCTGACGCACCGCGTGCTGGACCTTCGCCGCCCGTACATGCAGCGCAACCTGATGCTGCGCTACAAGGTAGCGATGGCGGTGCGCAAGTTCCTGGACGCCAATG
>CAZGDZ010000078.1:3320-8093 GCA_964524855.1 uncultured Macromonas sp. | reverse complement strand
CACGCTTTTGTGCAGGGCACTGATGGTGTCGTAAAACTGCTCGCCGCCCTTGTCGTACCGGCGCAGCCGCTCGCCCAGCACTTTCAACAGCCAGGCGTCGGTCAAGGCATCCAGCCCTTGGGCTTGCGCGGTGACGGACAAGGTCTCCAGCGTGTTCAGCAAACGCCGCGCATCACCATCGGCATAGGCCAGCAAGCGCTGGCGGGCCGCGTCTTCCAGGGCAGGCACTGCACCCAGCGCCTGCGCGCGGGCGATCAGTTCGCCCAGATCGTCCTCCGACAAGGGCTGCAGCACATAGACCGCTGCCCGCGACAGCAGCGCCGAATTGACCTCGAAGCTCGGGTTTTCGGTGGTGGCGCCCACGAAGGTGAACAGCCCGCTTTCCACATGCGGCAAAAACGCGTCTTGCTGGCTTTTGTTGAAACGGTGCACCTCGTCCACAAACACGATGGTGGACTGAGCCTGCAAGCCCGTGCGGGCGTGCTCGGCCTTGTCCACCGCCTCGCGGATGTCTTTCACCCCGCCCAGCACCGCGCTAATGGCGATGAACTGCGCGTCAAAGGCCTGCGCCATCAGGCGCGCGATGGTGGTTTTGCCCACACCGGGCGGGCCCCACAGAATGCAACTGTGCGGCCGCCCCGATTCGAACGCCATGCGCAACGGCATGCCTTCGCTCAACAGGTGCTGTTGGCCGATCACCTCGGACAGGCTGCGCGGGCGCAGGCGTTCGGCCAGGGGAGTATGGGGGGCGTGGGCGGTCACGGATGGCGGTCGTTCAGGGGCATTCAAAATCGTTGAGGATTGTGGCGCACAATACCTCAACCACGTCACCCCTCCCAACGCACCCATGATTCTGGAACACGCCGACCTGCGCATCGACCCCAGCCGCGCCGCTGACTTTGAAGCCGCCATCGAACGAGGCGTCACCACCGTGATCGCCTATGCCCAAGGTTTTCAGGGCTACAAGGTCAACCGCAGCCAGGAAACCCCAGGCCGCTACCTGTTGATGATTTACTGGAACACGCTGGAAGACCATACGGTGGGTTTCCGCCAATCCGAAGCGTTCGCGCAGTGGCGTGCGATCGTGGGCCCCTACTTCCTACAACCGCCGGTGGTGGAACACCTGGAACTGGTCTGCAAATCGGTCTGAACGACGCTCACTGACGCAGCACTTCAGCCCCCGCCGGGGGCGTGAAGCGGAAATGCCCGGGCTTGAAACCGGGCTGGGCATTCATCGGCCCAAACGTCATCAACGAACGTTGGCCAAAACTGTCCACAATGTCCAGCGCCGCCAACTGCCCCTGGCGAAACCCGATGCGCACCTGCTGCAGTTGCCCATCGCGCTGATGGGGCACAGCTTGCACCCATTGTGTGCCATCCGAAGCGCCAGCACTGGTCAGCGCAAACACCTTACCCAGGGCCTTCAAGTCGGCAGCAGCAGCCAGCAATGCTGCCGGGGTATTGCCCAGCACATCCTGCTGGCGGCGGGCACTGGCCTGGTTCAAATCCACGTCATACAGCCACAGGGTCTGGCCATCCGCCACGATGGTCTGCTCGAACGGTTTGAGGTACTCAAAACGAAACCGATCGGGCCGCTGAAATTCAAAGGTGCCGCTGCTGGACTTGCTGCGCGGCGTCGGCTCTCCCACCTTTTGGGGTGGCGTCACCACCTGGGTGAAGGTGGCGCGCCCCTGCTGGGTTTGCTTCAGAAAAGCTTCGAGGTCGGCCAACCCGTCGGCCCAGGCATTCGAATAACCCATGCCCCAGGTCAGGGCAGCGGCAATGGTCAAGGCAAAAAAACGGTGCATGGTGCTCAGAGGCCGGCATCGGCACCCAGTTCCAGCCGGGCGCGCATTCAAAAGTAAATCAAGGTAACGCTTGCGGCCTCATTCGCCGCGCTGCGCCACCAGAATGTCGCGTTGACCACTGCTGGTCAGCGCACTCACCAGCCCGGCATTTTCCATGTCTTCCAGCAGGCGGGCGGCGCGGTTGTAGCCGATTTTCAGCTTGCGCTGCACGTAGCTGATGCTGGCCTTGCGGTCCTGCAGCACGATGGCCACGGCCTGGTCGTACAGCGGGTCTTTTTCGCCGCCGGCGTCACCGTCGCCGAACACATCGCCGCCACCGCCCTCCCCGTCGCCGCTGCCTTCCAGCACGCCGTCCAGGTAATCCGGCTCGCCAAACTGCTCCTTCAGGTAGCTGACCACGCGGTGCACTTCGTCATCGCTCACAAAAGCGCCGTGCACCCGGGTCGGGTAGCCGGTACCGCTGGGCATGTAGAGCATGTCACCCATGCCGAGCAGGGCTTCGGCGCCCATCTGGTCCAGAATGGTGCGGCTGTCGATCTTGCTGCTGACCTGGAAGCTGATGCGCGTGGGAATGTTGGCCTTGATCAGGCCGGTGATCACGTCCACGCTGGGGCGCTGGGTGGCCAGGATCAGGTGGATGCCGGCCGCGCGCGCTTTCTGCGCCAACCGGGCGATCAGTTCTTCGATCTTCTTGCCCACCACCATCATCAGGTCGGCCAGTTCGTCGATCACGACCACGATGTAGGGCAGCCGCTCCAGCGGCTCGGGCTGCTCCGGCGTCAGGCTGAACGGGTTGCCAATGGATTCGCCGCGCGCCGCCGCCTCGTCGATCTTGGTGTTGTAGCCAGCCAGGTTGCGCACGCCCACCTTGCTCATCAGGCGGTAGCGCTTTTCCATTTCGCCCACACACCAGTTCAGGCCGTGCGCGGCCTGTTTCATGTCGGTCACCACCGGGCACAGCAGGTGCGGAATGCCCTCATAGACGCTCAACTCCAGCATCTTGGGGTCGATCAGCAGCAGCCGCACGTCGCGCGCGTCGGCCTTGTACAGCAGGCTCAAAATCATCGCGTTGATGCCCACCGACTTGCCCGAACCGGTGGTACCGGCCACCAGGCAGTGCGGCATCTTGGCCAGATCGGCCACCACGGGGTGCCCCGCAATATCCTTGCCCAGGCCCATCGTCAGCAGGCTCTTGGCGTCGTGGTACACCTGCGAGCCCAAAATTTCACTGAGCTTGATGGTCTGGCGCTTGGCATTGGGCAATTCCAGCGCCATCAGGTTTTTGCCCGGGATGGTCTCAATCACCCGAATGCTGACCAGCGACAGCGAGCGCGCCAGGTCTTTCGCCAGGTTCACCACCTGCGAACCCTTGACGCCAGTGGCGGGCTCAATCTCGTAACGGGTGATCACCGGCCCCGGTTGGGCCGCGATCACCTGCACTTCCACGCCGAAGTCGCGCAGCTTCTTCTCAATCAGGCGGCTGGTCATCTCCAGCGTTTCGGGCGCGACCGTGGCTTGCTGCTTGCTCGCCGCGTCCAGCAGGTCCACCTGCGGCAGCTTGGAATCGGGAATATCGGCGAACAGCGGCTTTTGCCGCTCTTTGACCACGCGGGTGCTCAGCGGCACTTCAGCCAACGGCGGCTCGATCTGCACTGCCTTGGCGGGCGTCACAGGCCGGGCCGCCCGGGGCGGCTCGTCGCTCGCCAACGTCGGCTCACCGTCGCCAGGTGCGTCGTCATGGGACAACACCGGCTCCAGGTGCGGGTGCTCGGCCGTGTAAGCTGCCTCCTGCCGCTCGCGTTCGCGCGCCGCTTGCTGACCAATTCGCACATCCTCGCTGGCCTCGCGCCGCTCGCGGCGGGCCTCAAACCAATGATCCAACCGGCGGCCGCAGGCCTCGGCGACCTCGGCCCAAGAGAAGCGGAACACCCAAGCCAGGGCCACCACCCACACCGTCAAACCCAGCAGGGCCGAGCCGGTTGCGCCCAGCCAGCGCAAAGCCAACGGCCCCAGCAACGCGCCCAGCACACCCCCCGCATCGCCGGGCAAAATGGCGTCCCAGCGGTGCAAGCGGGTCCACTCCAGCACGGTGCTGGCCAGCAGCAAAATCACCACGCCCACCCAAAACCAAGCTGGGTGACGTGCCGTGGGCTGCCACCATCGGTGAGCCACGCCACCGTCAGGCGCGCCCGCCGCCAGCCAGCGGGCCAAACTCGCCAACCAAACGCGGGCCGTCACCAGCAGCAGCCACCAGGCCGACATACCCAGCAAAAAATAAGAGACATCGGCCAAACCGGCGCCGACCTGGCCGCCCCAGTTCGCCACGGCATGGCCTGCGCCGGAGGTGGACCAAGCCGGGTCGTCCAGGCTGTGGCTGACCATCGCCAGCGCCCAGAACAGCCACAAGGCCGCCCCGATCAGCAGAGAAATTTCGTGCGCGAAGCGGCGCACGCCCGTCGGGGCTTGGTGGGCCGCATCGCCATTGAGGGTGTTGAGTGAATACGTCATAAGCGCGCGCCCAAGCTTAACCGACGCCGGACAGGGACTGTGCCGGCTTTCTACAATACCCAATCCACAGAACACGCACCACCGCACCCACCGCGCCATGAAACACGCCCAAGTCCTCATCCTCGGTTCCGGCCCGGCCGGCTCCACCGCCGCCCTCTACGCCGCCCGCGCCAACCTGAACCCCTTGCTCATCACCGGCATGGCCCAGGGGGGCCAACTCATGACCACCACCGAGGTGGACAACTGGCCCGCCGACGTGCACGGCGTGCAGGGCCCGGACCTGATGCAGCGCTTTCTGGAGCACGCCGAGCGCTTCAAGACCGAAATCGTGTTCGACCACATCAGCGCGGTGGACCTGTCCCAGCGCCCCTTCACCCTCACCGGCGACAGCGGCACCTACACCTGCGACAGCCTGATCATCGCCACCGGCGCGTCTGCCCGCTACCTGGGCCTGCCA
>CAZGDZ010000078.1:0-3310 GCA_964524855.1 uncultured Macromonas sp. | reverse complement strand
GAGCGCCTGCGCCACTTGCGACGGCTTTTTCTATCGCGGCCAGGAAGTGTGCGTGGTCGGCGGCGGCAACACCGCCGTGGAAGAGGCGCTGTACCTCAGCAACATCGCCAGCAAAGTGACGCTGGTGCACCGCCGCGACACCTTCCGCGCCGAAGCCATCATGGTGGACAAACTGATGGACAAGGTCCGCGAAGGCAAGATCGAACTCAAGGTGTTCAACGTGCTGGACGAGGTGCTGGGCGACCAGACGGGCGTGACGGGCATTCGCGTCAAGCACGTGCAAACCGGCGCCACCGAAGACATCAAGCTGCAAGGCTGCTTCATTGCCATTGGGCACAGCCCCAACACCGACATTTTCAAAGGCCAGCTGGACATGCAGGACGGCTACCTGAAGACCCACGGCGGCCAGCAAGGCTTTGCCACCCAGACCAGCGTACCCGGCGTGTTCGCCGCTGGCGACGTGCAAGACCACATCTACCGCCAAGCCATCACCAGCGCCGGCACCGGCTGCATGGCCGCGCTGGACGCGCAGCGTTTCTTGGAGCAGCACGCCAGCTGAAAGCCCTATCTATCGCTCGGTGCCACTGGCGATTTGCCAGGTTGCCGGGTAAAAGATATAATGAGCGTTTTGCTTTTCAGCCCACCAGGGCCGAACGGCAAAAAAAATTCACCGCCCGCGAGCCGGAGCCGTCCACACCGCCTGAGAAGGTCGTGGGGCAGTCGGCACAACACAGGACGTGGGCGAGGTGCGGCGAACAGCCGTTAATTTTTTACTGGAGTGTCCATCATGGCACGCGTATGTGAAGTCACGGGCAAGAAGCCCATGGTCGGGAACAACGTTTCCCACGCCAACAACAAAACCAAGCGCCGGTTCCTGCCGAACCTGCAGTCCCGCCGTTTCTGGGTCGAGAGCGAGAACCGTTGGGTGCGCCTGCGCGTCTCCGGCGCTGCCCTGCGCCTGATCGACAAAAACGGTATCGATGCTGTGCTCGCCGATCTGCGCGCACGTGGCCAAGCCTAATCGTTAAGGAGCTGAACCATGGCAACCAAAGGCGGACGCGAAAAAATCAAGCTGGAATCCACTGCCGGCACCGGTCACTTCTACACGACCACCAAAAACAAAAAGACGATGCCCGAGAAGATGCTCATCGTCAAATTTGACCCCAAGGCTCGCAAGCACGTCGAGTACAAGGAAGTCAAACTGAAGTGAACCCCACTTCTGTCTGAAGAAAGCCGCCACCTCACCCGTGGCGGTTTTTTTTCG
The DNA here is from genome assembly GCA_964524855.1 of uncultured Macromonas sp. Taxonomy (GTDB): domain Bacteria; phylum Pseudomonadota; class Gammaproteobacteria; order Burkholderiales; family Burkholderiaceae_C; genus CAZGDZ01. Next base: position 2,046 of record CAZGDZ010000078.1, on the reverse strand, counting down.
CCTGTGTTTGCTGAAGCGCAACACTGCGGTGGACCCAAAAGCCAAAACCCCCAAGAAAACCAAACATCCCAGCTAATATGTAACGGTTTTGCGGATTCCAAGACGCCGACAGCGCCGATCCATCCCACAAGAAAGCACCGACATGAGCGATTTGCTGAAGCTCCCTCCCCCAGAGAGCAAGCCCGCCCCCATTTCCGCCTTCACCGTCCACGGCATCTGGACGCCCGCCGTGTTGATGATGCGGCGCATCAGCTTCAAGGCCAAGGCGCTCATCATTTCGGTGATTTTTCTGATTCCGATTCTGCTGTCCACGCAGTTTTTGGTGGCGAACCAATTGGGTCAAGTCGCCTTTTCGGAAAAGGAGCTGGACGGCGTGGCCTACGTGCGGACACTGGCGCCCACCACGCAGCAACTGATCGCGATGCGCAGCGCCCACATGGCCGGTACCGACACGGCGGGCCTCAAACCCGAGCTGGAACAGCAACTCGCCAAGGTGGCACAGGCCCAAACACAGTGGGGCACCACCTTCGGCTCCGCCACCGCTTGGGAGCGTTACAAGTCGGCCGTCGCTGAAGCGACCAGCCACTCCGGCACCGCCACCGAGGTCTCCATCAACCGGTATTCGCAGGCCATCAGCTTGTCGAACGAGCTGCTGGTGGCCGTGCTGGACGGCTCCAACCTGATCCTGGACCCGGACATCGACACCTATTACCTGATGGACGCCACCGGTCTGCGCCTGCCCACCCTGCTCAACAGCACCGGCTACGTGCGCGATTTGCTGGTCTGGCGCGCCCGCGACCGGGACTGGACGGCCCCGCAAGCGCGCGACGTGATTCGCCACGAGGTGTGGACGGACGATGCCGAGGCCGCCTTGAACATCGCGTTCAACAAAGTGGTATCAGTACACCCGGACCTGAAAGGCAAACTCTCCACCAAAGATGCCGACGAGGCCCTGCACAAACTGCACGAATTGATCGATGCAGAACCCGCCTCCGTCCCGCTGACCGAGATCACCCGCCTGGGCGACACCGCGGTGCAAGGCTACGCCAAGGCGCAAACCGCCATGCTGCAGGAGCTGGAACGCCTGCTGATAGCGCGGGTGCAGAAGCTGCAAACCACGCTCTACGTGGCGGTGGGCATCGTGATTTTCTGCGTCCTGCTGGCCGCCTACATGTTCTACGCGTTCTACCTGGTCACCCGGGGCGGCTTGCGACTCATCAGCCAGCACCTGCAAGAAATGGCCGAAGGCGACCTGCGCCGCGCACCGTCTAGGCCGTGGGGCAAAGACGAGCCAGCCGCCGTGATCGTGGACCTGCGCCGCACGTATGAAGCACTGCACCTGCTGATTCGCCGGGTGCGCCACGCGGCGCGTGAGTTGGCGGCCGCCAGCAACGAAATTTCATCGGGCAGCCTGGAGCTGTCCGCCCGCACCGAAGCCGCCGCCGCCAGCCTGGAGCAACAGGCCTCGGCGATGGAGGAAATCGGCTCGCAGGTGGGAGATACTGCCCAACGAACCCAAGCTGCCGCCGGCACCGCGCAACAGAACGCCGCCGTGGCACAACGGGGGGGCGAGGTGATCCGAGAGGTGGTGACGAACATGCAAGAGGTGCAGGCCTCGTCGAGCAAAATCGCCGACATCATCGGCGTGATCGATGGCATCGCTTTCCAGACCAACATCCTGGCGCTGAACGCTGCCGTGGAAGCAGCGCGCGCCGGTGAATCGGGCCGGGGCTTTGCCGTGGTGGCCACCGAAGTGCGCAACCTCGCCGGGCGCAGCGCAGAAGCCGCACGGGAAATCAAGACCTTGATCAGCGAAAGCGTGGAACGCACCGCTGCCGGGGCCAGAGTGGTGGAAAGCGCGGGTTCGGCGATGAGCGACATCGTGCACAACGCCCAAGAGATCAACCAATTCCTGGATGAAATCTCTGCGGCCGCCAAAGAACAGGCTGCGGGCGTGGAACAAGTGACCCAAGCCATCCAGGTGCTGGACCAAAGCACCCAGCAAAACGCGGCTTTGGTGGAAGAAACCGCATCAGCAGCAACAGC
>CAZGDZ010000077.1:0-8096 GCA_964524855.1 uncultured Macromonas sp. | reverse complement strand
GCGCGCCCATCCGGGCTGGACAAGCCCATTGCCATCTTGTTGAGCGCATAGCCCTTCTGTGCCATGTCGCCGTCGAACAGGGCGGTGCCGGGGATGCTGTAGGTCATGGGTGTCTCCTGTGGGGGCCAAAGGGTGTCGATGGCGGGAGTATTGCGAACCCATAGACAAAGATAAATATATGATTCATGATTAAACCCATGAACAAATTAGATTGGTCAGACTTGGACGCCCGGCTGCTGCAGTGGCTGGTGGCGGTGGTGGATGCGGGCAGCGTGACGGGCGCGGCGCAGACGCTGGGTGTGACCCAGTCGGCCGTGAGTCACCAGTTGGACCGGCTGCGCGCCATCACCGGTGACCCGCTGTTTGTGAAAAGCGGCCGGGGCATCGTGGCCACAGCGCGCGCGCAGGCGCTGGCGCACGAGGCACGCGAACTGTTGCGCCAACTGCAAGGTTTTGTGCATGTGGGCGCGTTCGACCCAGCCCGCTGGCACCAGCAGATCACCATCGCGGCGAACGACTTTCAACGCGACGTGCTGCTGCCACCGCTGATGCAACGGCTGCGCAGCGCGGCCCCAGGTTTGAGCCTGCGCATCATCCCGTCGGGCGTGCCGTCATTGGAGATGCTGCGCCAGGAACACTGCCAACTGGTGATCAGCCCCCGGCCACCCGACGGGGCAGACGTGCTGCAAAAGCGCTTGTTCGAGGACGAGTACCGCGTGTTCTATGACCCGGCGGTGCGGGACGCGCCGCAAGGCGAGGCAGACTACCTGGCCGCCGAGCACGTGACGGTGGTGTACGAGCCGCGCCGGGCGCTGGACCTGGACCAATGGTTGCTGGCGCGCGGTGTGCAGCGGCGGTTTCGAGTGAGTGTGCCGGGGTTTGCGGGGCTGGCCTCTTTCGTAAAGGGCACCGACCTTCTGGCCACGGCGCCCGGTCTGCTGGGCCTGCACCTGCTGCGCGATCTGGCCAGCGCGCCAGTGCCCGTGGCTTGCCCGCGCATGCCCATGTATTTGGTCTGGCACCGGCGTTACCAGGCCGATCCGGCGCACCAGTGGCTTAGGGGGGAGGTGGAGGCAGTGGCGATGCAGTTGCTCAATCACCCGGCGCAAATTGCCATCCCCTGACCGTGATCCATGCCACTTACATTGGCCACGATGAACCGCTGGGCCCCTATGAACACGACTACACTTTGCGCGACAGATGCCGCCCTTCCAATGCCCGAAGACTTGGTACGGGGCTTGGGTGAACTGGGCGTGTGCCACCGCCCCGATGTGGTTGAGGCGTTGTATGCCCCCTGGCAACCTGCACCACCGATGGGTGCGCAATGCGAGCAAAACCGCGCCTATGGACCGCATGCCAGACAGGTGCTGGACATCTATCACCCTGCCCCAGACACGCCGCGCAAACCCACGGTGTTGCTGTATGCACATGGAGGCGGGTTCATTCGGGGCGACAAGAGCCAGCGGCGCAATGTGGGTTGGTGGGGCGCCCAACAAGGCCACACCACGGTGTTGATGAATTACCGGCTGGCGCCCGAGGTGCGTTGGCCAGCGGGCGCCGAAGACGTGGTGAGCGCCGTGTGTTGGCTGCGTGAGCACCTGCCGGAATTGAACCGTACAGGCCGACCGTTGCTGCTGATTGGGGAGTCGGCCGGCGCGGCACACGTGGCAGGCGCCGCGCTGCTTCGTAGGCTTCAGCCAAGCAGTTGGTCTTTGGGCGGAGTGGCGCTGCTGTCTGGACCCTACGACGCCGGCTTGGAAGCCGCTGCCCCCGAAGCGCTGGGCATTGCACAACCCGATATCCGCAACGAAGCCTATTTTGGCCCAGACCGATCACGCTGGGACGAAGCCAGCGTGGTGCGCCAGATCGATGCGCCACCGTTACCGGTGCTGATTGCCGCCGCAGAGCGCGACCTGCTGCAAATGCAGGTGCAAGCTGCGAACTTGTTCACCACTTTGGTACGCGAACACCGCTACCAGCCAGAGCTGCACTGGTGGCGGCACCACAACCACTTCTCGCCGGGCATGTCCTTGGGAACGGCAGACCGCACCGTGTCTGCGCCGCTGGAAGCGTTTGCGGCCCGAGTTGCACAGGGCATCACCCCATAGTGCCAGGCGCGCGCGCCGGCCCGGTGGCGGGCAAGCTGCGCAGCAGCACATCGCACAGAAACTCGGCAGGGGGCGACAGCGGCAGGTCGGGCCGCCGGACCAGCACGATGTCGGGGGCGGGCAAAGCCTCTTGCACCGGGATGGTGGCCAACTGCTCGCGCGTCTGGGCGCAGTCCAGCCATTGGCGCGGCAACATGGCCAACAGGTCGGTTTGGGCCAAGGCCACCATCACCGACAGTCCGGAATGGGCGCGCAGCAGAATGTTGGGCGTCGGCAAGCCGTAGTCCGCCATCAGGCGGCCCAGGTCTTCCTCGGCATTGTGGTCGATGGTGGTGGCCGCCCAAGCGGCTTGGGTCAGGTCGGCCAAGCTGCGCGAACGCGCCAGTGGATGGCCCTTGCGGCACACCACGACCCGGGTGTTGCTGCACAGAGTTTGCACCGCCAAGCCCGGCGCTGGCCGCATGCGGGGCGCGGCGCCAAGGTAAAAGTCCAGGCTGCCATCGCGCAGGGCCTTTTCCACCCCAGGCATCAGGCTTTCAATGAGCTGCAGCTTGACCTTGGGGTAGGTGCGGCGGAACACCGGCAACGCGTCGGGCAGCATGCCCAAGTGCGGCATGATGGACAAGGCCACCGACACTTCCCCTTCGTAGGCGGTGCCGGGCTGCTGCACCTCTTCGCGGGCACGGCGCGCCTCGGCCAAGATGGCACTGGCGCGGCGGTGAAAACGTGCGCCTTCGGCGGTCAAGGTCATGCCGGTGGCCTGCCGCACAAACAAATTCACCCCCAATTCCCGCTCCAACGAACGAACGCTGCGCGTCAACGCGGGCTGTGGCACCTCCAAGCGGCGCGCGGCCGAACGCAGGCTGCCATGCTCCACGATGGCCACAAGGTGTTGCAACTGGTCCAGTTTCATGGGTGGTGAGAAAAATGGGATGGCCTGTTTGATTCAATTTTCGAATCACCCAGCGAATATCGCCATCTTACGTCAATCATGGTGGATGCCTAAAGTGAACTTGCCTGTGAACGTTCAGGCGATTCAACCAACAACGAACGGAGACGACGACATGGCCTTACAACGATTGCGCACCCTGGTGTACACCGCTGCAGCCACCTTGGCCTTCATCCATGCCGGGGCCAACGCTCAGACATGGCCGGAGCGGCCGATCAAGATGGTGGTGCCCGCCGGTGCAGGTGCGGCCCCCGACGTGATCGCCCGTCTGGTGGCCGAAAAGCTGTCAGGCGCCTTGGGGCAAGGCGTGGTGGTGGACAACCGGCCGGGCGCTGGCGGCATTCCAGGCATGTCCACCCTCGCCCGTTCGGCCCCGGACGGCTACACCATCGGCTTTGTACCTGCGGCCATGGGCACGATCACGCCTCTGGTGTTCAAGAACCCGCAGTTCAATCCGGACAAAGATTTGCAGTCGGTGGCCACCGTGGGCATCAGCCCTTTGATGTTGGTGGTGGCAGCGGACAGCGGCATCAAGTCGCTGAAGGATCTGGAGCAACACGCCAAAACCCGACCGGGCAAGGTGAATTTTGCCGCTCCGCAATTGAACTCGCTGCCGCACTTGGCCGGAGAGATGGCTGGCAAAGCAGGCAACATGGGCTTGGTCACCATTCCGTTCCGTGCCCCGCCCGAAGCCATTTCAGCCCTCATGGGGGGTGATGCCTTCGTGTCTGCCGACGGCATTCCCGGTGTGATCAACCACGTGCGCGCCGGCCGGCTGCACGCCTTGGCCGTGACCTCGGGCAAGCGCTTGCCAGGCATCGACGTGCCTGCGGTGAGCGAAACCTACCCCGGCTACGAGGTGATCGGCTGGTTCCAGGTGATGGTGCCGGCGGGCACACCCGCCGCCATCGTGGACAGGCTCAACACCGAGGTGAACCGCATCACCGCATCGCCCGACATGGTTGCGCGCATGGCCGACATGGGCGTGTACCCCCGGCAAGACAGCGTGGGCGCGAGCCGCGAGTTCTTCGCGCAGCAACAAGGCGCGATGAAACGCCTCGTCGCCGAGCTGGGCATCCAGGCCCAGTAAGCCCCTTTCCCCTGCTTCCCATCTCAGGCCCCTGCACAAGCGGGGGCCTGGGCCTCGCTCACCCTTTTTCAACCGGAGAACCCTCATGACACAACGCAAAAAAGCCCTCGTCACCGGCGGTGGCACCGGCATCGGCCGCAGCGCCGTGCTGGCCCTGGCCAGCGCCGGCTTCGACGTCGCCATCAACTACGCATCGAGCGCCAAAGCGGCGCAGGCGGTGGCTGAAGAAGCCCAAGCCCTGGGTGCGAAAACCGTGCTGCTGCAGTGCGACGTCAGCGACGACGCGGCGGTGCGCCAGATGCTGGCAAAAGTGGGCGATGCCTTCGGCCACCTGGATGCGCTCATCAACAACGCTGGCACCACCGCGACCTGGAAGGTGAAAGACCTGGAGAGCCTGGACATGGACGCGTGGGACCGCACCTTCGCGGTCAACGTGCGCGGCAACTTCCAGGTCACACGGGCGGCGGTGGAACTGCTGCGCAAGAGCAAGGCGGATGGTGGCGAGCCCTGCATCGTCAACACCGCCAGCATCGTGGGTCTGCGCCCCGGCCCGCAACCGCCTCCGTACGCCGCCAGCAAGGCCGCCGTGGTGAGCCTGACCAAGATGATGGCCTGGAACCTGGGGCCTGACATCCGCGTGAACGCGGTTGCGCCGGGTTGGATGGAGGGTGAGTGGATGGAACGCATGCTAGGCAACAAGTACGACGCACTGATGGGCGCGCGCGCCAAGGCGACACCGCTCAAACGCTGCGTGACCGCCGACGACGTGGCCGAGGTGATGGTGAACCTGATCACTGGCATGCGCTTCGTCACCGGCGAAGTGGTGGTCATCGACGGTGGCTTCACCAGTTCGACCTGACCCGTTGCGCAACACCCAACAGGAGACTTCCATGCTTGAAGGATTCGTTCCTTTTCCCCCTGAGTTTGCCGCTCGCTACCGCGCCAAGGGCTACTGGCAAGACCGGTCGCTGGCGCAAGAGTTCGATGCCGTGTTCCAGCGCTACGCCGACCGCGTGGCGCTGATCGACGGCGACACGGTCTACAGCTACGCGGAGTTGGACCGCGTCAGCAGCAACCTCGCGCTCAACCTGCTCGAACTCGGCCTGCAACCGCTGGACCGCGTGGTGCCTACGCTGCCCAACGTGCACGAGTTCGTGGTGCTGTACTTTGCGCTGCAGAAGATCGGCTGCATCCCCATCGCGGCCCTGGTCACCCACCGCTACGCCGAAATCAGCCAGTTCGTGCAACTCTCGGGCGCCACCACCTGCGTGTACCCGGAGACGTCGGGGGACTTCGCTTTTGCGCCGGTCATCACCCGCGTGCAGAACGAAAATCCCTCGCTCAAGTTCCGGCTGGTGCTGGGTGAAGCCGGCCCCGGTGAGGTTTCGCTGCGTGAGCTGATCGCCAGGCCCGCGACGCTGCCCGCGTCGCGCTTGGCGGACATCCGCATCGAGCCGACCGATCCGTGCATCTTCCAGCTCTCGGGTGGCACCACCGGCATTCCCAAGCTGATCCCGCGCACCAACAACGACTACGCCTACAACTCCAAGGTGGCGGCCGAGGTGTGCGAGATCACGCCCGAATCGGTGCTGCTGCTGGTGCTGCCGATTGCGCACAACCTCCCGCTGGCCTGCCCGGGCATCCAGGGCTTCATGTTCAAAGGCGCCAAGGTGGTGCTGCATGGCAACACCAAGCCGGTCGAAATGTTCGCGCTGATCGAAAAGCACAAGGTCACGCACCTCAAGGTCGTGCCCGCGCTGCTGATCCGCCTGATCAACGACCCGGCGGTGGACAATTTCGTTCTCTCCAGCCTCAAGCTGATCCAGAGCGGTGGCCAGCGCATGCAGCCCGAGGTGCGGGCGAAGACGCGCGCGCTGATCCCCGGCGTGTTCGTGCAGGAGAACTTCGGCATGTCCGAAGGCACGCTGATGTTCGTTCGCGCCAGCGATCCCGAAGAGGTGAAGCTCGAAACCTGCGGCCGCCCGGTCTGCGAGGACGACGAAGTGCTGCTGCTCGACGACGAAGGCAACCCGGTGCCCAACGGCGAGGTGGGCGAGTTCACCGTGCGCGGCCCCTACACGCTGCGCGGCTACTACGGCGTGCCCGAGTACAACGCGCGCCAGTTCACGCCCGACGGCTTCTACCGCTCCGGCGACCTGATGCGCAAGCATCCCAGCGGGAACTACATCGTCGAGGGCCGCAAGAAGGATTTGATCAACCGCGGCGGCGAAAAGATCAGCGCCGAAGAGGTGGAGAACCTGATCCTCATGCACCCGGCGGTGCAGAACGTGGCCTGCGTGCCCATGCCCGACGCCGCGATGGGCGAAAAAATGTGCGCTTTCGTCATCCTCAAGCCCGGCCAGAAGCTGCACCTGAAAGAACTGGTGGGCTTCCTGCTGACCAAGGAAATCGCCAAGTTCAAGTTGCCCGAGCGGCTGGAAATCCTGCCCGACTTCCCGGTCTCCACCTTCGGCAAGGTGTCCAAAAAAGCGCTGGGCGAACTGGTTGCCCGCAAGCTGCAGGACGAACAAGCCGCCGCCACCCACTGAACCCAACCACAAAGAGTCACACCATGCGCATCATCGACCTGCACTGCTACCCCGGCACCCCCACCTGGATCGAATCACAAGGCCCCTACCCAGCCGAACTGGCCCGCTACTGGAAACGCGACTGGGTGGGCAAGAGCGAAGAAGACGTGATCGCCGAGTTCACCGGCGCGGGCGTCGAGGCCTGCCTGGTCGCGCTCGACCTGGAGACGACCGTGGCCGCCCCACCCTGCACCAACGAATACGTGCACGGCATGTGGAAACGCAACCCGCAACGCGTGATCCAGTGCTGGGGCGCGGTGGAGCCGGCCAAGGGCGAGATCGCGATGATCCAGGCCCGCAAAGCCATCAAGGAACTGGGCTTCATCGGCTTCCACTTCCACCCCATCATGCAGCACTTCGCGGTGAGCGACCGGCGCTACTACCCGCTGTTTGAGGAGATCAACGCCATGGGCGCGGCGGTGATGGTGGACGTGGGCACGACCGGCATGGGCGCCGGCATGCCGGGCGGCAACGGCGCGCTGGTGCGCCACGCCCACCCCGAGCACATCGACCAGCTCGCGGCCGATTTCCCGAACCTCAAGATCATCATGGCCCACCCCGGCTGGCCCTGGGTGGACGAGACCACCGCCGTCGCGCTGCACAAGGGCAACGTGTACTGGGAGATGTCGGGCTGGGCGCCCAAGCACTTCCCGGGCAACCTGAAGGTGGACATTCGCGGCCGCCTGCAAGACAAGATCATGTTCGGCAGCGACTACCCCAGCCTGCCCTACGAACGCATCCTGCGCGAGTGGGACGAGCTGGGCTACAAGCCCGAGGTCATGGAGAAAATCATGCACGGCAACGCCGAACGGGTGCTGGGCCTGTGAGCATGAACGCCTACCTCTGTGACGGCGTGCGCACCCCGATCGGGCGCTACGGCGGTGCGCTCTCGTCGGTGCGCACCGACGATCTCGGCGCCATCCCGATCCGCGCGTTGATGGCGCGCCACCCGGGACTGGACCCAGCCATGATCGACGAGCTGGTCTACGGCTGCGTCAACCAGGCCGGTGAAGACAACCGCAACGTGGCGCGCATGAGCGCGCTGCTGGCCGGCCTTCCGGTGGAAGTGCCGGCGGTGACCGTCAACCGGCTGTGCGGCTCGGGGCTGGAAGCCGTGGCGCAAGCCGCGCGGGCACTGCACGCCGGCCACGCGCAATGGGCCATCGCCGGTGGCGTGGAGAGCATGAGCCGTGCCCCGCTGGTGATGCCCAAGCCTACGGCCGCGTTCTCGCGCCACGCCGAAATCCACGATTCCACCATCGGCTGGCGCTTCGTCAACCCGCGCATGGAAGCGCTGCATGGCACGGACGCCATGGGCGAGACGGCCGAGAAGGTGGCGCGTGAGCACGGCATTTCGCGCG
>CAZGDZ010000076.1:0-8097 GCA_964524855.1 uncultured Macromonas sp. | reverse complement strand
CCCTACACGCCACCCTTGACCTTGTGGGATGTGTTCTGGGGCTTCAGTATGCTGGCGCTTCAGGGGTTTGGCGGTGTCATGGCCGTCACCCAACGTGAACTGATCGAGCGCCGCCGTTGGTACTCCAGAGAAGCTTTTATTGAAGACTGGGCGGTGGCACAGGTGCTGCCGGGTCCCAATATCGCCAATTTGGGCATCATCATTGGTGACCGGTATTTTGGGAGCCGAGGTGCGCTGGCCGCATTGCTGGGGTTGTTTCTGTTCCCGTTGGTGATCATTGCCGTATTGGCCATCACCTTCACCACGTTGGCCCACGTTCCGGTGGTACAAGGCGCATTGAAAGGCATGGGTCTGGTGGTGGTGGCCCTCATTTTCACCACGGCGCTCAAACTGGTGTCCACCTTGCGTACTCACATTGGTGGCGTGGTTTTCTGCGGCATTTCTGTGGTCACTACCTTTGTGGCGATCGCCGTTTTGCGCTGGCCGCTGGCTTGGGTGCTGGTGGTGATCGGCACACTGTCATGTCTTTGGACATACCACCGGATCATGTCAACGACACGCAATGCGCGAGGTGCATCATGATGGCCTTGAGCGTGAGTGACTGGCTTGGCTTGCTGCTTCATTTCAGCGTTCTCTCGCTGTTGGCGGTTGGCGGGGGCATCAGTGTGGTCCCAGACATGCACCGCTATCTGGTCGTTCAGCAGAGCTGGTTGACCCAAGAGCAGTTCACATCATCGGTCGCACTGGCCCAAATCGCTCCTGGTCCCAATGTTCTGTTCGTGGTGTTGATGGGCTGGAACGTCGGCCTCAATGCGGGCAGTGCTTACTTGGGGGTACTGGGCGCGGCCATTTGTTTGCTGGGCTTGTTGATTCCCAGCTCGATGTTGACGGTGGTGGCCACACGCTGGGCGCAGCGCAACCGCACGCGTCCCGGCGTTCGAGCTTTCAAAGCGGGGTTGACTCCGTTGGTGGTTGCCTTGTTGGCGTCCACTTCTTGGCTGTTGCTGCAACCCAGTTTGAAGGCGGACACGCTGATCAGCAGCATCGCGCTGGTGGTTGTGGCCACACTGGTGCTGTGGCGCACTTCAATACATTTGCTGTGGGTTTTGGCCGTTGGTGCGGTCATTGGCGGGCTGGGTTGGGTAGGATAAGCGTTGCGCCCAGGTATCGGGCGTTCACGCAGGATCCTTATGAGCAACGCCACGGACACATCCACAATAGCCGCATCCTCACACACCGCCCTGCGCCCCATCTTGCGCGATGGCGTGCTGCATTTCCCGGTCAGTTACATGCGAGGCGGCACGTCTACAGGCATCATTTTGTGGGGACCACATCTGACGCCTTTGGCCGATTTCAAAGAAGAAATCATCCGGAAAATCATGGGTGTGCCGGATGAGGGCGAGCTTAAAGGCAACAAACAGATCACGGGACTTGGACGCGGCCCCGCCACCAGCAACAAGGTATTCATCGTGGAGCCGGGCGACGGTCTCAACGCTGACTTCAACAGTACGCTGGCTCAACTGGCCGCTGAAAAATCATCGATTGACTGGAGTGTGAACTGCGGCAATATGTCGGCAGCGATTCCGATGTTCTTGATCGACAACGGCTTGCTTCAGCCTTCGGAGCCCTCCACCAGCGTGCGCATCTTCAACACGAACACCGGGGTCGTGACCGATTGCCGTGTCAGCACGCCAGATGGGCGGCCTGTGATACCTGCGGACACCGCCATACCTGGCGTGTATGGGGCGTTTCCAGGGGTGGAGTTGAGTTTGCGTGATCCGGTGGGAGCCAAGACCCAGCGGTTGCTTCCGACGGGCCGAGTGCGAGACGTTTTCGACGGCGTTGAAGTCAGTTGTGTGGACGTAGCGGTGCCTATGGTGATTTTGCGTGCCGATGCGGTGGGTCTGCAGGGCAACGAGTCGGTGGCCAGCCTGAATGCGAACGAAACGCTCAAAGCTCGCTTGCGCTCTATTTGGGTGCAGGCTGGCTTAGCCATGCAGCTCAAAAGAAAAGGTGTGCCGATGACGGCCGATGAACTGGCCGCGAGCGAAACCGTGCCCAAGGTGTGCCTCGTGTCGCCGCCCTCGCAGGGTGGGCACATTTCGGCGCGCTACTTCACGCCTCAAGAATCGCACGCTTCACTGGCCGTCACGGGTGGGTGTTGCCTGGCCACTGCATGCCTGATGCCGGGTACCACGGCGCATGAGGTGGCTCAAGGGCTGCAGCCGTTGACTGCGCAAAGCTCAGAGCGGGGGGTGGCCATGGAAAACCCAGCAGGCATACTGCGTGCGCGGGTGTTTGGCAGCCGAACCGACGCCGGAGAGTATGCCTTTCCTTGGGTGGCCTATGAGCGAAATGCCCAGCTCTACATGGAGGGCTACTTCAGAATTCACCGCCCATCGCCGCGCCTGGTTGAGCGGGTGCAGTCTGTGTTTTCCCAGTCAGTTTGAGAGGTTTGAACCATGAAAATCGCCATCCTTGAAGACTACCAAGATGCGGTACGCAAGCTCGAGTGCTTTGGTCTGTTGGCCGGGCACGAGGTGGATGTGTTTACCGAGCCAATGAACGAAGATGAGTTGGCCCAGCGGATTGCTGAGCACGAGGCCGTGGTGTTGATTCGCGAGCGCACGCACATCACTGCATCGCTGCTGGCGCGGTTGCCCAAACTCAAGTTGATTTCCCAGACGGGAAAGGTCAGTGGCAACGTGGACATGGCCGAAGCCCAGCGCCGAGGCGTGACCGTGATGGAGGGTGTGGGTGACCCCACCGCTCCAGCCGAGCTGACCTGGGCGCTGGTGATGGCTGCCTACCGGCGGTTGCCTCAGTACGTTGCCAACTTTAAGGCTGGTGCGTGGCAGCAGGCTTCTACCGACGCGCGCCTTAACCTGATTGGACGGGCTGTCAAAGGCGATGTGCTGGGCATTTGGGGCTACGGCAAGATTGGCCAACGCATGGCCCGCTATGGCAAAGCCTTTGACATGGATGTGGTGGTCTGGGGGCGTGAGGCCAGCCGTGAGCAGGCGCGGGCTGATGGCTACCGTGTGGCGGAGTCCAAGGCTGCTTTTTTCCAGCAAACGGATGTACTGACCTTGCATTTGCGCTTGAACGACGCGACCCGAGGCGTGGTGCTGGCAGAGGATTTGGCGATGATGAAGCCCACATCATTGCTGGTCAACACCAGTCGTGCCGAATTGGTGCAGCCGGGGGCGCTGCTGAACGCCCTGCAGCAAGGGCGTCCGGGCTACGCTGCTTTGGACGTCTTTGAGAACGAGCCTCTGGCAGCCACAGATCCATTGCTCAACATGGACAATGTCGTGGCCACTCCGCATCTGGGCTATGTGGAGCAAAAGGGCTACGAACTTTACTTCTCAGCAGCACTGCGCAACGTGATTTCTTTTGCCAACGCTTGACCGAACAGCTCGGCTTGATTCGCTCAAGCCGAGTTGCTGATGGCTCACTCGTTGCCCATGCCCACCGGATTGGGCAAGCGCTTTTCAATCGCATGCCTGAGCAAAGCGGCGCTGCGAAATATGCCGTGCGCAAACTTGCTGTAGGGCAGGGTGGCAAACAGGGCCATCACGGCGCCCAAGTGAACACACAACAGCACTGCCAAAGCGGGCGTACCCCTGCCGAGCCAAAGCGCCAATCCGGTCAGGCTGGTCAAGAACAACAGCGCGATGAAGCCCAGATCCATGGGTTTTTGTGCGACGTCGCCATGTTGAGGATGCCTTTTGCGGTTGAGGTGCCACAACCCTGCGGTGCCGATCAGCAGACTCACGCCGCCCGCAACGCCCAGCAGTTTGGGCAGGCTGGGTAATTCGTAAGGGGCGACCCAGCCCAGCACGTAGTGATACACGGTGGCCACGCTGGTGGCCGCGAAGCACAGCATGAAACCGTAAAAAGTGAAGTGATGGAAGCGTCGGCGCGAGAGCGTGTAAGCGTCATCGTCGTTGTGACAACCTTCGCCATGCCCGCCGTCGAGGTATTTGAGACGCAGGACGTCGCTGCCCGCTTCTGCACTCGCTGGCCAATTCAAGGGCTTGCCACTGGTGGCAGGGGTTACATCGCGCCAGAAATTTCTGACACCCATCCCCAGCGCGAAAACAGCGAACAGAAACACGGGGGCAAACATGCTGACCAGCAAGTTGTGCGGGAACAGGTTGTAGAAATTGCCGTCCAGGTCGGTAGGCCACAAGCTCCCTTGGAGCGAGGCGGCCAATATGAGAAACACCGCCAAACTCGCCGCCAGTGCCACCGAAAGTGTCAGGCCGTTGCGTTGATAAAGGGCCCCAAGTGCTGGCGGCCATGCATAGTCAGTGTAGGTTTGCCCACGCACACGTGCCATGGATTGCGGCACGTTCACGGCGAATTCATGCGGCGGTGCGTACTGACACGCATGCAGGCAAGCGCCGCAGTTGTGGCAGAGGTTGGCCAGAAAGTGGACATCGGCTTTGCCAAATTCAAGCCGCCTGGTCATGGCCGGAAATACGGCGCAAAAGCCCTCGCAATAGCGGCAGGCGTTGCAGATGTGCATTTGCCGTGCGACTTCGGACTCGGCGGCGGACAGCGCCAACTCGCCATTGGCCAGTGCCTTAGCTTGTTGCGTGAGTGCGGTCAACTCGTTCATGCGAGAACTCCGTGATTTGTGGAAAGCGCAGCCCGGGCCGCTTGCGTGCCAGCAACCCGTCCAAATGCGGTGCCGATCGACATGCCGACGCCGGCGGTGTAGCCTTTGCCGAGCACATTGCCCGCCATCATTTCGCCGGCCACAAACAAGTTGGGGCTGGGCGTATCGCCAAACCGAACGGCTGCGGTTTCGTCTGTTTTCAGACTCAGATAGGTGAAGGTCACCCCGGGTTTTAAGGCGTAGGCGTAGAACGGCGCGGTGTCGATAGGGCGTGCCCAATGGGTTTTGGCCGGCACGATACCTTCGGTGTGACAGTCGTCTAGCGAGGTGTGGTCGAAATTGCCTGGGCGACAAGCGTGGTTGTATGCGTTGAGGGTTTGCATGAACACCTCTGCGTCCAGGCCCAGTTGCTGAGCCAGTTCGGGCAGCGTGTTCGCCTTGACGCCGGGGAAAACCGGTGGCATGAACCGCCCAATCGCTTTCGAGTCGATGATCGAGTAGCCGACTTGCCCGGGTTGTTGAGCCACGAGCCTTCCCCAAATGGCGTAGCGCTTGGGCCAGAAGTCTTCCCCCTCGTCATAGAAGCGGCGCGCATCCCTGTTGACCACCACTCCGAGCGAAACGCAGTCAATCCGGGTGCAGATACCGCCGTCGTACAGCGGTGCCCGTGCGTCTATGGCCACCATGTGCGCTTGAGTCGGGTCGCCGATGGCATCGGCCCCGTGATCGTTCAACAAATGGCGCAGCAGCACGCCTTGGTTGAAGCGGGTGCCTCTGATCAGGAAGTTGTCTGACGGCGACTCGCCGTGTTCGTTCACACCCCACGCTTCGCGCAGCCACTCACGGTTGGACTCAAAACCCCCCGCTGCCAAAACGCAACTGCGAGCTGTGATCCGTTGGTCCCCAACGAATGCCGCCACGAACTGACCGTTCTTCAATTCAATGCGGTCAACCGGTGATTCGTAGCGGATTTGTATACCCAGGCGCTCCGCGCTTTTGTAATAGGCGTTGATCAGTGCCTTGCCACCACCCATGAAAAAGGCGTTGGTCCGTGCAGTGTGCAATGCGCCCGACAATGACGGTTGGAAATGCACGCCGTGGCTGCGCATCCATGGTCGGCATGTGGCGGAATCGCGGATGACCAGGCGTGCCAGCTTTTCGTTGGTCAGGCCTCCGGTGACTTTGAGCAAGTCTTGCCAGAATTCTTCTTCCGGATAGGCATCGACCAGCACGTCCTGCGGCGCATCATGCATGCAGCGCAGGTTGCGTGTGTGTGCAGAGTTGCCACCCCGCCAGTCGCGAGGTGCCGCTTCGAGCACCAACACGCTGGCGCCAGCCTCGCGCGCCATCAGCGCCGCACACAGGGCTGCGTTGCCGCCGCCGATCACCAAAACATCGGTATCCACAGGTTTGACTCCTTGATTCGCCAACCTGGTAAGGCTGGTTGTGGTTCGAGTTTAGGAGTCTGGGCCTTCAGGGTGAACCGCATGAATGGCATGGGGGCATCACAAATTGTGATGCCATAGCCTGGCCCCAGACCAGACGCCACTGTCCACCAGCGATTTGATGGTGTTGCGCAACACCAGCCGGGCGGCCAGGGCCGCTGAGGACAACTCATCCTCGGACAGGCTGCACAACTGGTTGAAGCGCTGCAAGGCGCTGTCTTCAATCTGGACGATTTCAAACCGCTGTGCTGCGTCTGGGTAACGTCCTAAAGCGGCGCGCGGTTGCAACGTCATGCCCAGACCTGCATCCACGGCTGCCATCAGCATGGAGAGTGAATCGACTTCCAGAACCACCCGTGGCGTGAAGCCGGCGCGGGCGAACGCCGCATTCAGGGTGCTGCGCAACCCATGAAGACCTGTGGGTAGGATCAATGGAGCATCGCCCAAGTCGGAGATGGACATGGAGCTGGGCCAATGCCGCCGTGGGGTTTGTCGCGAGCACACCAGAAAAATATCTTCTGAAAGTAGGGGTTGCACTTGCAGTAAGCGGTGGCCTCCGCTGTCGCGAGGTGTTTGGAGGCTGGCGTCGAACAAGACGGCCAAGTCCAGCTCCCGCGAGGCCAGCATCGTGGCCAAATGCCCTGACATGCTCTCCACCATGTGCAGCCGTACATCGGGGTAATGGGCTTGCATCGCTTGCATCAGGGGCAGGCCCAGCATGGCCGCCGTGGTCGGCGCCAGACCGACGCTGACAGTGCCTGAAAGTCGCGCTTGTTGGGCGGTCCTGACGGCTTGATCGGCATGCCGAAGTGTGAGCTTGGCTTCGCGGAAGAAGGCCGCGCCCGCATCGGTGGGAACCACGCCGCGAGGTGTGCGCAAGAGCAAGATGGTGCTCAACTCGCTTTCCAGCCGGCTGATCTGCTGGCTCAACGCCGATTGCACCATGTCCAAATCGATCGCAGCTCGGCCCATGGAGCCCAGCTCTACGACTCGGACAAAGTAACGAAGTTGTCGCAGCTCCAAACTCAATTCTCCTGCTGGCTGTGTCGCGATGGCAGGTAAATCATCGCACAAGCAGGTGGGGAGGCATTCCTCTTCGGTGGCATGGTGTGTGGCTTAACAGCAGCATTGGTCGCTTTTGTCGGGCAGCCTGCTCAGCTTGTGGAGGGAATCAGCGCCTCCACCAGAAAGTCCACAAACACCCGCACCCGCGCTGCCATTTGCAAGCGCTGCGGGTACACCGCGTAAATGTCGGCATCCGGCGTGTGGTGTTGCGGCAGCACCTGCACCAGCCGGCCACTGTCCAGGTAGCGCTGGATGTCCCATTCGGCGCGCATGAGGATGCCGTGCCCGTCCAGCGCCCAGTTCACCGCGATCTCGCCGTCGTTGGTGGTGAGGTTGCCGCGCGTCTTGACCGCCTCGGTGCGGGCGTTGCGGCCCTTGCCCTGCGTCAGGCGCCACACACCGTAGGCTTCTTCGCCTTGCCGGATGCCGATGCAGTTGTGCCGCACCAGTTCCGCCGGGGTTTTGGGCGTGCCGTGCAAGCGCAGGTAGCCGGGGGATGCACACAGCAAGCGGCGGTTGGGCGCCAGCCGGCGCGCCACCATGCGCGAATCGGGCGGCGGGCCAAAGCGGATGCAGATGTCGAACGCGTCGTCGGTGGGCGGCGGTGGGGTGGCCGACAGTTGCAACTGGATGTCGATGTCCGGGTGCTGCCGCACAAAGCTTGAAATGAGCGGCGCGATGTGGCTGCGCCCGAACCCCAGGGTGGCGTTGACCCGCAGCAGCCCTTGCGGTGACGAGCGGGTGCCGCCCAGCAGGTCCGACAGGTCCTGGATTTCGCCCAGGATGCGCCGGGCGTGCTCCAGGCACACCTCGCCTTCGGGCGTGAGGCCCATGCGCCGCGTGGTGCGGTTGACCAGCGTCACTTGCAGGCGCTGCTCCATCAACGACAGGTGACGGCTGACGGCCGAGGTCGTCACCCCCAGTTCGCGCGCGGCCGCGCTCAGGCTGCCGGCACTGGCC
>CAZGDZ010000075.1:0-8175 GCA_964524855.1 uncultured Macromonas sp. | reverse complement strand
CGCACGTTGAAGGGATGGTGGATGTGGTAGCCGGCGCCCTTGGCGCGCAACTGGCGCTCGAACTCGGCGCGGTCCCAGGCGGGAGCTTGCAGGTCGGCGGCGCTGGGCACGCGCAGGGAGGGGGTCAGGACGGTGCTCACAGGGTGATCTCCAGGCCGTCAAAAGCCACTTCAATGCCGTGCGCGGCCAGCTCGGCCCGCTCGGCCGAGTCTTCGCGCAGGATGGGGTTGGTGTTGTTGATGTGGATCAGCACCTTGCGGGTGCTGGCCGGCAGGGCGTCGAGCACCTCGATCATGCCGCCGGGGCCGCTCTGCGGCAGGTGGCCCATGACGGCGGCGGGCTTTTTCGACAGGCCCAGGCGGATCATTTCGTCCTCGGTCCAGAAGGTGCCGTCCACCAGCACCACGTCGGCGCTGGCCATGGCAGCCTGCACCTGGGGCTCGATCTGACCCAGGCCGGGGGCGTAGAACAGGCGGCGGTGGTTGCTGCGGTTGACGAACAGCAAACCGATGTTGTCGCCCACGCGCGGTTTGCCGCGGAAGGGCGAGTACGGCGGCGGCTGGCTGGTCAGGGGCACGGGCAGCACGTCCACCCCATCCAGGAAAGGCAGGTCCAACGGGGTGCCATTCAAGGCGATGGGCCGGGTGTCCAGGCCGCAGTAGAAGGACAGCATGCGGGTCAGCGGGAAGCCGTCGCCCAAATCGCTCAGCACCTCGGGCGTGGCGTACAGGGGCAGCGGGGTGCCGCGTTCGCGCAGCATCAGCAGGCCGGTGGTGTGGTCGATCTGCGCATCGATCAGCAGCACTGCGGCGATACCGCTGTCGCGCACCTGGCGCGCAGGCTGCAGCTCGGGGTGTTCGCGGATTTGCTGCAGCACCTCGGGCGAAGCGTTGACCAGCAGCCAGTCCACCCCGTTGACGCTGACCGCCACCGACGACTGGGTGCGGGGCCGCGCCTGCACCGTGCCGGCACGCACGCCGGCGCAATTCGGGCAGTTGCAATTCCACTGCGGAAATCCCCCACCAGCGGACGAGCCCAGAACTTTCAAACGCATGTTGTCGGCCTTCAAAAAAACAGGCGCACCCGACTCGTCGCCGCATGCGCCTGCCTGAAACCTGGCCCGCCCGAGTGGCAGGCCCGAGGATGTCAGCGGTTGGCGATGTACATCGTGATTTCAAAACCAAAACGCAGATCGGTGAAGCTCGGGGTGGTCCATTGCATGGTGTATCTCCTGTTTCGATGGGTGTTAAGCTGGCACACAACTGGCATCAGCACGATCCACCATGCAATATGAATGCCATCCCGTGCCATGACAACTCCCCGTGTTTTCCCTAGGCCTCAGGCCGTTGGGCGTTTTGTACGACCCGGTGGACACACGCTGGCCTACCAGGCCCTGGGCACCTTGGAGGGCCCCGTCTGGTTGGTGCTGCATGGTGGCCCAGGGGGGCGCGGCAACCCGGGCCTGCTGGCACCGTTCAATCTGTCACGCCAGCGGGTGGTCATGCCCGATCAGCGCGGCTGCGGCCACTCCCGTCCCAGCGGGGCCCTGCGCGGAAACCACCTGCCGCAATTGGTGGACGATCTGGAAGCCCTGCGCCAGCACCTGAACGTCGCACAGTGGTCGATACTGGGGGGCTCGTGGGGTGCCACGCTGGCGGTGGCCTACGCTGCCCGCCACCCATCCGCCGTGCAACAGCTCGTGCTGCGCGGCGCCTTCGATGCGTCTGACCGGACGACACGGCGCCTGCTGCAGCGGTTTTGGCCAGCCCACACACTGCGCCGCGCACACGTGCCCACCCGAGCGGTGTGGCACCGCCTGTCACAACTGCTCCAGTCTGGAACACTTGGTGTGACACCCTGTGTGCGTCAATGGGCCGCCATGGAACTGCACGCGGCCGAACACGGCGCCCGGCGCGCCCTGTGGCATGCACGCATGGACCCAGCCGCACGAGCCCACTGGCGGCAGTTGCACCGCCAACGTCGGCGTCTGCCGCACCTGCGCGGTCCGCGCGCTGTGCGCTTTCTGCACGAGGGCTGGCACAAGTACCGCATCCAAGGGCACCACCTGGCCCGTGGGTGCAGCCTGCGCCCGGGCGACTGGACCCGGCTGCTGGACACCCTCACCCGGCACCAGATACCCTGCACCTGGGTGCATGGCGTGCACGACGCTGTGTGCGCCCCCGCCATCAGCCGCCAGGCCCAGGCCCGGCAACAGCAACAAGGGCACCGCCACAGCCAGCGCCTGCAGCCCGTGGGCGGCCATCTGCCGACCGACCCGGCCATCGTGCGGGCGCTGCGGGTGGTGGTCAGCGGCGCAAGCCCAGTGAGCGAGCCGTGAAAGGGACCACGGGATTTGCCATCCACTGTGCAGGCTGGCTGGCCGCAGGGTTCACCCGCGCTGCGCTGGCGGCCCAACCGGCCGGCTGCCCACCCGACGATGCGCTGAGGGAGGTGTTGCCTCACGTCTGGGTGTGGCCCGGCTTGGCGGCCGATGCACACCCTAGCAACCAGGGACGCGTCAGTACCAGCGTCGTGCTGCTTCGCCCAGGCGCCACGTCGCAGGCCAGCGCCCCCCCTGCCGTCACCGTGGTGGACCCTGGCTCCAGCCTGAAAGCCGGGCTAGCCTTGGCTCAGGCCATCCATTGCCGCTGGGGTGTCGGCGTCGCCCAGGTCATCAACACCCATGCCCACGCCGACAACGTGCTGGCCAATGGCGCACTGGCGCCCACCGGCAGCACCACGCCCGTGCTGGCCACCGCCAGCACCGCGCACACCATGGCCGAGCGCTGCCCCGACTGCCTAGACAGCCTGACGCAAACCGTGGGTGCCGATGCCATGCGGGGCACCCAGATCGTGCTGCCCAACGAGACCCTGCACCCGGGCCGCCCCTTGCCATTGACCGACCGTCTGTGGCAGGTGGACGAAGCCCGCAACGCCCACACCCGCAGTGACCTGCTGCTGTGGCAACCGGAACTGAAGCTGCTGATCGCGGGCGGACTGGTGTACCGGCAGCGCCTGCCCGAACTGGCACAAGGCCAACTGCTGGACTGGGTGGCCGCGCTGGAGCGGATGGCGCAGTGGGGGCCGCAATACGTCATTGGCACCCAGGCGGGGGACGCGCAAGACATTGCACACACACGCCACTACCTGTGCGACCTGGCCACTGCGGTCTGGCAAGCCATGGAAATGGGCCTGTCGCCCGGTGAAGCGCAAACCATTGCCCTGCCGAGCTACGCCGCCTGGGCGGGCTATGCGCAGCGCCAACCCTTCAACGCGCAACGCGCCTGGCGCGAGCTGGAGCCGCACTGGATGGCGGGCGAAGCGCCGCCTTGCTCACTGCCAAACGTCGTGCGGTAGCTGGTCTTTCTTGCGGTAAATAGTGTTGCGCGACACCCCCAGCAACTTCGCAGCGGCCGACACATTGCCTCTGCAGCGCCGCAGCGCTTCGGCCATGGTCTGCAGGGTCACATCTTCCAGCCGGTGGGCATCGGGCTGAGGTTGGGCCGCTGGCATGGGCACCCGAATCGGCTCGCTCGCCGCCAGGATGGCCGGCCCATTTTGGGGCAAGGGACAAGCCAGCACAGCCTCGGCGCGCAACCCCACCGCAGACTGCACCTCATCCAGAAAATCATCCGGCAGGTGCTCCACCTCGATCACCCCGTCGCAGCCCACCATGGCCACCGCCGTGCGCAGCAGGTTGTGCAGTTGGCGGAAGTTGCCAGGCCACGGGTATTGCTGGAACAGGCGCATCACCGTCGGAGCGATGTCTAGGTGCTGGCTGCGTTCGCACAGGCTGGCCAGGATTTTGCGCGCCACCACGTCAAAGTCGGTGCGGTCGCGCAAGGCTGGCAAGCGCACCACCAGGCCGTTGAGGCGGTAGTACAAATCCTCGCGGAAGGTACCTCGGGCGATCAACTCTTTCAGGTTGCGGTGGGTGGCGCACACCAGCGTCACGTCCACTTCGTATTCCTTGTTCGACCCCAAAGGGTTCACCCGCCGCTCCTGCAACACCCGCAACAGGCGGGCTTGCAACGCAGTCGGCATGTCGCCAATTTCGTCCAGGAACAGGGTGCCACCGTTGGCCTGCAATAGCTTGCCCATGGACCCTTTGCGCCGCGCCCCGGTGAACGCGCCCTCCTCATAGCCAAACAGCTCCGACTCGATCAGTGTTTCGGGAATGGAAGCGCAGTTGACCGACACGAAGGGCTTGTCGGCGCGGTCAGAGTCGTTGTGGATGGCCTGGGCCAGCAAGTCTTTGCCAGTACCGGTTTCACCCAGGATCATGATCGGGATGTCGCGGCCCTTGACCCGTTCAATTTTGCGCAGCACCGCTGCCACCTGCTCGTCGCCCGTGTCCAAGTAATGCAAGCCCGACATGCCTGCGCGCGCCGCTAACTTGCCCACCGGCGTGACCGCAGCCACCGGCGCCACAGCTGGCTTTTCCCAGCGCCGTTGAGTGGGGCGTTCTTCCTCAGCGGGGGCGGCAGCACCCTCAGCGCCACTCCAGCCGGGCGTCAGCCACTGGTTCAACTGCCGCAAGCGCGCGTGACACCACACCGAAACGCCGTTGTGCAAACAAAGCATCACCGGCTTGCCAGCCGAGCCGCGCAGGCGGTCGAAAAACTGCGAAATGGCCTGCCCGAACAGCGACGAAAACGTGTGCGCCCGCAAGCTGTTGATCGAGTGCCCCAACTGGAACTGGGCGCTGCGGTTGGCCGACAAGAAACGGCCGTCCTGGCTGAACACCACGATGCCTTCGACCAACGTGCCCAGAAACTCGGCGCGGGAGTGAAAATGAATCCGCACCGCGTCCGGGAAGACGTTGGCGAACATGTGGTTCTCGATCATCTGCGCCGACATGCGCACCAGCGCCATGGTGTGCTGGTGGTAGCTGCGCTCGTCGCCGGTCACGTCCAGCGCCCCCACCACCTGCCCATAGGGGTCCAAAATTGGGGCGCAGGAACAGGTGAGGAACTGGTTGGCATGCAGGTAATGGTCGCTGCCGTGCACCACCACCGGCTGCTCCTCCACCAAAGCCGTACCGATAGCGTTGGTGCCTTTGCTGCGCTCCGACCATTCCACGCCGGGCATCAAAGCCACCTGGGTGGCTTTTTCCAGAAAGTCGTTATCGCCCAATGAGTGCAGGATCAAACCATTGCGCGCGGTCAACAGCACCATGCTGTGGGTGTTGGCGATCTGCTCGTACAGCGTCTCCATCACCGGGGCGGCGTGCTGGTACAAGAAGCGGTTCTGTTCCAGCGCCTCGTGGAAGGAACGCTTGGGCGCTACCGAAAAATCGGGTTGATCGCGCTTTTCCAAGCCAAAGTTGCGGCTGCGCTGGTGCGACTCCCCAATCATGGCCTGGTGGCCCGCGCTGCTGGGCAAGGCGGGCCAACTGCCCTGCCCGGGGTCGCCCGCCGCGAGGGAGTGTGTCGATGGCATGTTTTGGTCTCCTGCGGACTCGGCCACCCATCCCCAGTCGCCGCCCGCTGCTCTGTGCGGCTGCATGCCTGCCAGCAAGCCCGGTGTCGGCATCAACCCATCTGTGTCGTCTGTCCTGTGCATATTGTCCCGCGCTTCTGATGTGGGAACAAGGCCATGCAAGGACTTCGCCACCTCTGGAAAACCCTCGGTTGAACAGCACTGACACACCTGCTTGGCCCACAAGTGTTCCATATTGAAACAACGCTGCCTCCCGCTGCAACAACACGAGCATCCAGTGGCCCGATGAACCGCACCCGGGCAAGGTGGCACGCATATTGCCCAAGAAGCCGTGAACCGCAATTTTTCCAGGAGACATCCCATGACGAACCGCCTCAAACGGCCGCTGCCCGCGCTGGCAAACTTCACCACCGCAATCTTGCTTGGCCTGTCCGCCAGCCTGGCCCTGGCCCATGGCGACGTGGTACCCCAGGCGGTGGACACAAGCTCCCTGCCACAACTGGGCGGCAAATGGGTTGAAAGCAACCCGTACACCAGTGGTCCGGCCCAGAAGGAGGCGCTGCGCATCGGCACCTCGGCCTACAACCAGAACTGCGCCCGTTGCCACGGTCTGGAAGCCATCTCGGGCGGCATCGCGCCCGACCTGCGCAAGATGGACGGCGACTGCACCGGCCTGGCCGATGTCGCCAAGAAGAACGCCTGCTTCAAGGAAATGGACGACTACTACATGGCCACCGTGCGCCGTGGCCGCACCCGCGACGGCCGCGTCTACATGCCCCCGTTTGAAGGCACGCTGAGTCAGGAAGCCATCTGGGCCATCCGTACCTACCTGGAAACCCGCCGCGAAGATTGACCGCACTCACGCCCCGGCCCACCGAGGCCCCACAATAACAGGAGACACGCCATGCCCAACTCGTTTGAACCACCAACCAAACCGCACGTTGCCCTGTCGCGCCGGCAATGCCTGGGCGCCCTATCAGGTGGCCTGCTGGCAGCCTGTCTGCCCGCCCAGGCTGCCGAACTGGAAGGCCTGGACAAAATCCGCGCCACCGGCGTGCTGAAGGTGGCGATCTACAAGGACAACGCGCCTTACTCGGACCTGGTGGGCAACGAAGCCTCCGGATTGGACGTCAGCCTGGCGCGGGCACTGGCGCGCGAGATGAACCTGCAGCTCGCGTTGCTGCCGTTCGACGCGGGCGAAAAAATGAACGACGACCTGCGCAACATGGTCTGGCGCGGCCATTACCTAGGCTACGGCCCGGCCGACGTGATGCTGCACGTGCCTGTGGACAAGCACCTGATCAACCAGAACCAGCAGGCGCTGATTTTCGCGCCCTACGCCCGCGAGGTGCTGACAGTGCTGCACCGCACCAGCAGCCTGGGCACCATCCGCAGCGGCGACGACCTGCAAGGCCAGAAACTTGGGGCAGAACGTGGCAGCGGTGCGGCCAGCATCCTCATGGCTTACCGGGGTGGACTGCTGCGCAACCAGGTGAGCATTTACCGCAGTGGGGTCGAGGCAGCGGCTGCGGTGCTGCAAGGCGAGCTGGACGCGGCCTACGTCACCCGCGCGCAAGCCGAAGCCGCGCTGTTTGCCACCAAAGACAAAACCGACCGCAACCAATTCGGCTTGACCACGCTGGGCCTGCCCGGTTTGGCCGACAACGGCTGGCCGATCGGTATGGCGGTCAAATCTGACAACAAGGCACTGGCCTTGGCACTGGAAGGCGCGCTGCAGCGCCTGCGCGATCAAGGCCAGTTGTTGGCCTTGTTCCGCGATCAGGGGTTGACACTGGTCACACCTTGAACCACGCACCGGCGGCGGGCTGGACTTCAGCCCCCGCCACGCTGCATGTACAGGTCAAAACGCTTCATGAAGGCGTAGCGCTGCTCGGCGGTACTGCCGTGGAATTGGAATTGCACCTCCAGCCGGGGCATGCGCAGCAACGCGATCACGCGGGGCGGTAACTCACGCCAACGCAGATGCAATTGCACCCCGGGCGCCACGTCCACAGTGGCCTCGCCGGGTGCCAGTGACCAGCGCCGTTCGCCCACCGCGTCGGGCAGCCAGCCCAGCCATTCGCGCACAGTGCAACCCATGTCTCGGACAAAAGCCTCGTCGTAGCTCGAATGCATGGCCTAGTCGTTCAGCCCCCAGCAATGGGCGGCCAGATGGCCAGCACATCGCCCTCAAGCAAAACCCGGTCTGGCCGGGCATTGGGCGGCACAAAATGGCCGTTGATCAACACCAGGTGCACCAGCTTGACTGGCAAGGCGTGCGCATCGATCACCTGGCTCACGGTGGTGCCGGGGAGCAGGTCCAGATCGATCTGGTTGAAACGGGCGCTGGGCGGCAGGTAGTCGCCCAGCGTGGCAAACAGCTTGAATGTAATCCGCATAGGCACCAAGTTCAACGGCGCCGGTTGTCGCCCGGGCCGCTCCAATGGCCTTGCGCCTGCGCGGTGGCCAGGTAGGCTTTCATGAGTTGCGTGGGGTCTTCCTTGAGCTTGTCTTTCCACTCACCCAGTTTGACTTTGCTTTCCACCAGGCCACGCATCACACCCACGTGGTCGGTCCAGCCCACGCTGTTGCAACCCACCATCACATCGTCCTTGAACTGCAGGCTCAGGATGCGGTGCTTCTCCGCGTCCACCACCTCCACCTGCTCGCCACCCGGTACGCCTTCCCAGTTGCCAAAGCTGGCCGAAATCAGGCCCAGCGTGTCCAGCACGT
>CAZGDZ010000074.1:0-8176 GCA_964524855.1 uncultured Macromonas sp. | reverse complement strand
ATGCTGGCCATCATCAGCCCGGGCTTTTGCGCATGGCGGTCGGCGGCGGGCAGCAGGTCCAGGGCCTGTTGGTAGGTGTCCAGCGCCCGCTCAATCTGAAAGCGCATCAGCGCCTCGAAGCGTTGGGGGAAGGTGCCATCGCTCTGGGTGCCACGCTTGAGCAGTTCGTGCGCCTTCACGTCGAACTGCTGCAGTTCGTTGATGGGCAGGTAGATGCGCCCGCGCACCGCGTCTTCGCCCACATCGCGCACGATGTTGGTAAGCTGGAACGCCAAACCGAGCCGGTGGGCGTAAGCAGTGGTTGCAGCGTCGGTCTGCCCAAAAATGCGCGCTGCCACCTCGCCCACCACACCGGCCACCAGGTGGCAATAGCGTTGCAGTTGCACAAAGTCCAGGTAGCGCGACTGTTCCAGGTCCATCTGGCAGCCGTCGATGATCTGCAGCAGGTGGCTGGCTTCGATGTCGTAGGTGGCCGCGTGCGGCTGCAGCGCCAGCAGGGCGGGGTGTTCGGCGGGGGCGCCTTGGCCGAACGCGCGCGCCACCTGGGCGCGCCACCAGTCCAGCTTGGCCTGGGCCACGCCGGGGTCGCGGATTTCGTCCACCACGTCATCAATTTCGCGGCAGAAGGCGTAGAACGCGGTGATGGCGGCGCGCCGGGGCGGCGGCAAAAACAGGAAGGCGTAATAGAAGCTGCTGCCCGAGGCAGCGGCCTTCTGTTGTGCGTACTCTTGCGGTGTCATGCGGTGCGAGTGTAGGTGCTGGCGCGGCGCTGCATCAGGCCCCGGTAGAGCAGGGGCACCATGAACAGCGTGAGCACGGTGGAAAACGCCAGCCCCCACACGATGCTGGCCGCCACCGGCCCCCACAGCAGGCTGTTCCCGCCCAAACCAAACGCCAGCGACGACAACCCGCCGATGGTGGTGGTGGTGGTGATGAGGATGGGCACCACCCGGCGCCGCGCAGCGTACAAAGTGGCATGCATGACGCCCATGCCGTGGGCCAGCCGGTCGTTGGCCGCGTCAATTAGCACAATGGCGGAGTTGACCGCGATGCCAGTGAGCGCGATGACGCCGTACAGCGTGTACAGCGACAGCGGGTTGCCCGAGATGGCCAGGCCGAACGCCACGCCGGTGAAAGCCAGCGGGACCGACACCAAAATCATCAGCGGCTGCAGGTAGCTGCGGAACTGTGCGGCCAAAATCAGGTAGATCAGCCCAACGCCCAGCAGGAACAGTTTCTGCATCGCGGTGAGGCTCTCCTCGATGTCCTCCAGCTCGCCGGAGAAGTCCAGGTCGATGCCCGGGTGCTGCGCCCGCATCCCTTCCCACGCGGCCTTGATGCGGTCGTTGGCCACCTTGGTGTCGGTCACCTCCTTGTCCAGGTTGGCCTCGACCGTTATGGTGCGGCGCAGGTTGTAGTGACGTATAAAGCCTCGCCCCGGTTGCACCTCCACGTGCACCAGCTGGCCGAGCCGGGTGATCTGGCCGTTGGGCAACGCCACCGGTTCGTTCAGCAGGGCTTCGGTGTCCGCCCGCACGTCCAACGCCGCGGCGTTGCGCACCCGTAACTCGATCTTGTCGCCTTGTTCGCGGGTGAAGGCCACGGTCTCGCCGTCCACCGCCAAACGCACCAGCCGGGTGGCCTGGGTGGCGTTGAGCCCCATGTCGCGCAGGGCTTCGCGGTTCAGCGTGAGCTGCAACTGCGGCCGGCCCGGCAGGTTGTCGTCTTGCACGTCTTGCGCGCCGGGGATGTCGCTGACCACGGCCTTCAGAGCGTCTGCCGCGCGCTGGATGGCGTCGAAATCATCGCCCCGCACTTTGACGCTGATGGCCTTGCCTGCAGGCGGCCCGCCCGACAACACGGTGAAACTCTTGCGGCCCGCGCCCGGCAGGGCTTCAATCTCGGCGCGCATGGCCTCCACAATCTCTTGCAGCTCCCGTGCGTCGTTCACCCTGGGGTTGAGCGAGACGAACACCTGACCGTACTGGTCGCCATAGACCGGTTCGGTGTCGGTGAATTTGAGCCCCGCGGTCGAGGTGACGGCACGCGCCTCGTGGCCGTCGGCGTCATTGCCCACGCCTCTCAAACGCTGGCGCACCGCCTGTTCCACCGTTTCGGTGGCGGCCAGGGTGTCTTCCAGGGTCGCGTTGGCGGGCATGTCCACGTTCACGTAGAAGGCGCGGATCGGGTCGAACGCGAAAAACTGCACCCGCACCACGCCGGTCACCACCAGTGCCACTGCCAGCCCCATGGCGGCCACACCCACCAGGGCAAAGCGCTTGGGGCGGCGCAGCACATAGGCCAAGGCCTGCCCATAGCGCAGGCGGATGCCGCGGTTGAAACGGTTGCGCCAGGCCTGTACTTTGGATGGTCGGTCAAACCGCACACCCACCACGCCCACGTGCACCGGCATCATCCAGAACGCTTCGGCCAGCGAGATGACCAGCGCCAGCGTCACCACAAAGGGGATGACGAACATGAACTTGCCGACGATGCCGGGCAGCAGCATCAGCGGCAGGAACGCAGCGAGCGTGGTGGCCACCGACGCCAGCACCGGTTTCCACACTTCAACGATCCCATCCAGGCTGGCTTGCAGTGCCTGCTGGCCGCGTTCCATGCGGTAGTAAATGGCCTCCACCACCACCACCGCGTCGTCCACCAACATGCCCAGCGCAATCACCACCCCCAGCAGGACGGACACGTTGACCGTGTAGCCCAGCGGCGCTAGCACCGCGAACGTGCCCAGCAGCGAGAACGGGATGCCCAGTGCGACCAGCACGCCGATGCGCCAGCCCAGAAACAGCCAGCACACCGCCAGCACCAGCAAAATACCGTACAGCGCGTTGGTCTGCATCACGTCGATGGCTTCGCGCGTGGGCACGGTTTGGTCGTCGGTTAGGGCGAGTTGCAGGCCCGACGGAGCGAGCACCGGATTCTGGGTGTCGATGTAGTGTCGAATGCGGTCGATCAACTCCAGCGTGTTGGTACCTGACTTTTTGGTTACTGCCATGGAAATGGCGGGCTGGCCATCGCTGCTGGCGTACTGGGAGGCAGGTGCCCGCGAACGCTCGATGCGGGCCACATCCCCCAGCCGCGCGCTCACCCCCGGTCGGCTGGCCGACAACACGGGCAAGGTGGTCAGCGCCGACGGGTCGGTCACCACGCCTTTGAGGCTCACCGCCCAGGCGCCATCTTGTGTTTTGAGCGTGCCGCCGGATGTGTCGCGCCACCAGGCGCGCAGGGTGTCGGCCACGTCGGTGGCGGTCAGACCGCGCGCGGCCAGGGCCGCCGCATCGGGGCTGACCAGCACCTCGGGGTCGCGCAGGCCCGAAGCGAACACCTGGTCCACGCCGCCCATGCGCTCCAAATCGGCTTTGATGCGCCGGGCGTTGAGCCGCAGCGTCTCGTCGTTGGCTTGCCCGGTCAGGCGCACCGCCGCGGTGGGGAAGCCGTTAGAGGTGGTGATTTCCATGATCCGAGGGTCGTTGGCCTCGGTGGGCAGTTCGCTGGCGGCCTTGTTCTGGATTTCGCGCCGCAGGTCGTTCATCCGCTTGTCGAAGGTGCGCTCGTTGATTTCGCGGAATCTCACCAGCATGCTGGAGACGTTCTCGCGCGAGTTCGAGATGACCCAGCGCACATCTGCCACGCCCTTGATGGCGTCTTCCAGCGGGTTGGTGATCAGCCGTTCCACGTCTTCGGCGCTGGCGCCGGGCAGCGTGGTGGTGATGTTGACCCAGTTGAAGTTGATCTCCGGGTCTTGTTCCCGGGGCATCTGCTGGTAACTTACGAAACCGAGCAGCAGGACCACCACGAAGGCAATGTTGGCCAGCGGGTGGTTGGTGATGAGCGCGCGCATGAACCGCATGGGTGGGCTCCGGCGGTCAGTTCAAGGTTTGGCCGTCGCGCAGGCTGGCCTGCCCTTGCACCACCACCACGGTGTCACCGGGCAGCGTCACGGGTGCGGCGCGCCCTTCTTGCGCGCCGGGCAAGGGCACAAAGCGGGCGCGGCCGGCGTCTTGCACGAAGATGCCGACCGCCGTGCCGCGTTTGACCATCAAGCCCACCGGTACATGGGGTGCCGGGTCGGTCCAGCGCAACACGCCGCTGCTGCCGGCTGCGCTTTGGGCACCGGCAAACCCCAGGCGGGCGGTCTGGGTGCGGCTGGTGCCTTGCAACGTGGGCGTGGCGCGCAGTAGGCGCACGGGCAGGGCAGCGGTGCCATCGTCCGGCTCAAACTGCGCTTGGGGGGTGGCTCGCAGCCCGGTCAGTTCGGCTGGCGTCAGTTGGGCGCTGACCTCGGCCTGCGCGGTTTGCGCCAGCACGAACAGCACGGTGCCAGGGACCACCATTTCGCCGGTTTGGGCCAGCCGTTGCACCACGGCGCCAGCAAATGGTGCCCGCACGGTGGCTTTGTCGCGTTGGCGGCGGGCGGTTTGCCACTGGGCCTGGGCGCTGTCGCGTTCGGCTTGCAGTAGCGCCACTTCGGTCTGACGTTGGGCCAGAGCTTCTTGCGAGAAGAAGCCTTGCGCCACCAGTTCCCTGGCGCGCTGCAACTGGGCCTGGGCCAGCGTCAGGCGGGCTTGGGCGGCGTCGCGCGCGGCCTGCGCCCGTTGCAAGGCCAGGTCCAGGTCCGTCGGGTCGATCTGGGCCAACACCTCGCCGGACTTCACCGTGGCGCCCACGTCGGCGGTCCAGCGTACAAGTGGTCCGCTCACTTCGGCCGCCAGGCGCGATTCGTTGCGCGCCACCACCTGCGCGGGGGCTGTGCGGACGGGCTTCACCCACACCGCGTCCAAGCGGCTGGTTTGCACCTTGGCGGGTGCCGCTGCCGTTGCGGGCGTGGCGGTTTCCTGAGCGTGGCCCAGGGGCGCAAACCAGCCGCAGCCGGTCAGGGCCAGCGCAAGCAGTGCGCGAATGGTGGCGGGTGTCGGTGTCTTCAAAACCATGGTGTTCAGGTCGAGGTGAGGGCTCAAGGGGTCATGCGCCAGGCTCGCCACAACAGCCGGGGAGCGTCGGCCACGCCCACGGTGCGGCGCCGTTGCCAGCTGCGGTGATCGTCTTGCGCCAGTTTGTCCAGAATGCGCAGCCCGCCTTGCACCACCAGACGCAGTTCCCAGCCGATGCGACCGGGCAAGCGCAAAGCCAGCGGCGCGCCGTTCAGCATCAGCTCGCGGGCTTCGTGGCACAGCGCTCCCAGCATGGTTTGCGCGGCGGCAGACGCCTGCTGAGGGATCAAAGTGTCCACGTCCACCTGGTGTTTCAGCAGCATGTCGCGGGGCAGGTAGTGGCGCTGCCGGGGCAAATCCACGCTCAGGTCTTGCCAGAAGTTGATCAATTGCAGGGCGGTGCAAATGGCGTCGCTTTGGCGCCAGGCGGCCGCGTCGTTCACCCCATAAAGGTGCAGCAGCAGCCGGCCGATGGGGTTGGCCGAGCGGCGGCAGTAGTCCAGCAGCTCGGGCATGTCGGCGTACCGCTGGCCGGCAGCGGTGTAGCGCACGTCCTGCTCGAAGGCGTCCAGCAGGTCCAGCAAGGGTTGACGGGGTAGGGCATGGACTGGCGCTTGCTGGCTCAACGGCACAAACACCTGGGGCCAGCGGGTGTTGGCCGCTGCTTCGGGTTGGCACCAGGTGTTCAGCAAGGCAGCGCGGAAATCGGCCAGATCGCTCAGGCGCTGGCTGGCTGCAGCGTCGCCTTCATCGGCCAGATCGTCGGCGGTGCGGGCAAAGTGGTAAATGGCTGTGATGGGCGCGCGCAAGGCCGGCGGGCACCACCAGGAGGCCACCGGAAAGTTTTCGTAATGATCGACGCCTTGCATGCGCTGGGATGTTGCCACACCGCGATTGTGCGGGAAGTGATTGGGGTATCATCGCAAGTTAATAACCCATTGGTCATTAATTCGGGGGTCTCCATGGTGCGCGTTGTCGGCAGTTCGGCTGGTCTGGTGGTGTTGGCCTTGTTGGCAGGGTGTTCCCGCCCAGCGCCGCCTGAGGAGCCGGTGCGCGCGGTCAAGCTGGTGGCGGTGCAGCCGGTGGCCGACGGCCCCACGCAGAGCTACGCCGCCGACATCCGGGCCCGCATCGAGTCGCGTCTGGGCTTCCGGGTGGGTGGCAAGTTGTTGCAGCGCCCAGCCGAGGTGGGGCAAACCGTGAGGGCTGGCCAATTGTTGGCCGTGGTGGATCCGCAGGATTACCAATCGGCCGCCAAGGCTGCCGAGGCCCAGGTGGGGGCGGCCCGCACCCAGCGGGACTTGGCTGCGGCCGACTTGCAGCGTTTTGAAGGTTTGCGGGCGCAAGGGTTTGTCAGCGGCGCTGAAATCCAGCGCCGACAGACCACACTGGCGGCCGCCCAAGCCGCGCTGGACCAGGCCCAGGCGCAGGCCCAGGTGCAGGGCAACCAGGCCAGTTACACCCGTCTGCTGGCCGATGCCGACGGCGTGGTGGTGGCGGTCGAGGCCGAGCCGGGCCAGGTCGTGGCGGCGGGGGCCACCATCGTGCGACTTGCGCGGCTGGGCCCGCGCGATGCGGTGTTGGCCGTGCCCGAAGACCGGGTAGCCAGCGTGCGCCTGGGGCAACCGGCCCAGGTGGCGTTGTGGGCCGACAGCGCGCACCTGCTCGCCGGCACGGTGCGCGAAGTGGCCGCCAGTGCCGACCCCTTGACCCGCACCTTCACCGTCAAGGTGGCGCTGCCGGTCGAGGCGACCGCCCCGTTGGGCGCCACCGCCACTGTGCGCCTGGGGTCTGCTGCCACCGTCCGCACCCAGCCACCGCCCAATGCCGCGTTCCGTCTCCCGGCAACCGCCTTGTGGCAGCAGGGCAGCGGCAGTGCGGTGTGGGTGTTCGATGCCACGGCAGGCGTGGTGCGCGCACGCACGGTCAGTGTGGCCAACGTGAATGGCAGCGACGCCGTGGTGACGCAGGGCCTTCAAGCAGGCGACGAGGTGGTGGCCGCAGGCACTCATGTCTTGTCTGAGGGGCAATCGGTGGTGCGCTACGCCGCTCAGGCCGCGCAATGACAACCTCCCAGATCTGACCGGAGATGCCCGCATGAGCACGCCCCCCGCACGCGCCCGTTTCAACCTGTCCGAATGGGCGCTGAACCACCAGCCGCTCACCCGCTACCTGATGGTGGTGTTGCTGGTGTTGGGCTTTGCCGCCTACTTCCAGCTCGGCCAGGACGAAGACCCGCCATTCAACTTCCGTGCCATGGTGGTGCGCGCCTATTGGCCCGGTGCCACCGCGCAACAAATGGCCGAACAGGTGGCCGACAAGCTGGAAAAGACCCTGCAGGAGGTGCCGTACGCCGACATCATCCGCAGTTACTCCAAGCCCGGCGAAACGCTGATCGTCTTCCAGGTGGCCGAGTCCTCGCCATCCAAGGAGCTGCAGCAGATCTGGTACACCGTGCGCAAGAAAATCGGCGACACCCGCGCCAGCTTGCCGCAAGGGGTGCAGGGGCCTTTCTTCAACGATGAGTTTGGCGATGTCTATGGCGTGCTCTACGCCCTGCAGGGCGAGGGCTACAGCCCCGCCGACCTGAAGCACGAGGCCGACCGGTTACGCCAGGCTTTGCTCAACGTGCCCCATGTGGCCAAGGTCGAGCTGTTTGGGGTGCAGGACGAGAAGATTTACATCGAAATCTCGCGCCAGCGCCTGGCCACGCTGGGGCTGGACATGGGCCAGGTACTCGACCAATTGGGGCAACAGAACGCGGTGGCCCCGGCCGGCGTGGTGCAAACCCCGGGCGACGCGGTGGCGGTGCGGGTGGACGGCGCCTTCGGCTCGGTGGAGGCGCTGCGTGCCATGCCGGTGCGCGCCGCCAACGGCACCCAGTTGCGCCTGGGCGATGTGGCCCAGATCCGGCGCGATTACATCGATCCGCCCCAGGTCAAGGTGCGTCACAACGGCCGCGAAGGGGTGGTGCTGGGCGTGTCCATGGCCAAGGGCGGCGACATCATTGCGCTGGGCAAGGCCCTCAACGCCGTGCTGCCCATGCTGGAAAACAGCCTGCCCGCCGGCATGACGCTGTCACAGGTGCAGGACCAGCCCACCACCGTGTCGCGCTCGGTCAACGAATTCGTGATGGTGCTGATCGAAGCCGTGGTGGTTGTGTTGCTGGTCAGCTTTGTCAGCCTGGGTCTGCACCGCCGGCCCGGTGGCCGGGGCTGGCAGCGCTACAC
>CAZGDZ010000073.1:6195-8216 GCA_964524855.1 uncultured Macromonas sp. | reverse complement strand
TCGCCGACCGCATCCGCAACGAGGTCGGCATCCTCACCATGGCGGTGGGCGCCATTTCCGAAGCCGACCACGCCAACAGCATCATCGGCGCCGGCCGCGCCGACCTGTGCGCCATTGCCCGCCCGCACCTGGCCGACCCGGCGTGGACCCTGCACCAGGCCGCCCAGTTGCAAAGCCGCGCCGTCGATTGGCCCTTGCCCTACCTCAGCGGTCGCGACCAGCTCTACCGCGAACTCGCGCGCGCCCGTGCGTGAACCCCCACCATGAACGCCCCACTCGACCTCGAAGCCCGCGCCCACAGCGAACACCCAGAAGCCTTGCGTCTCTGGCTGCGGCTGCTCACCTGCACCCAACTGATTGAAAAGCGCGTCCGCACCCGCCTGCGCGAACACTTCGACACCACCCTGCCGCGTTTCGACCTCATGGCCCAACTGGAACGCCATCCCGAGGGCCTGAAGATGAAAGAGCTGTCGCACCGGCTCATGGTCACAGGGGGCAACGTCACCGGCATCACCGACCAACTGGTGGCCGAAGGTCTGGTCGAGCGCGTGGGCGTGGAAGAAGACCGCCGCGCCTTCCGTGTTCGACTGACCCCGGCTGGTCATGACGCCTTTTCTGAAATGGCCCTGGCCCATGAAGCCTGGATCGTCGAAGCGTTTGAAGGCCTGAGCCTGCGCGACCTCGAACAGCTCCACCGGCTGTTGGGCAAAGTCAAGAAACACCAGAACACCGCCCCATGAAGCACCCCATCCGCCACGACAACCCGATGCAGCCGCAGTACCGCCCGCTGGGCGACCACGCGCCTCAACACTTCGCCTGCAACTTGGAAAGTGGAGTCGCCACCGTGACGCTCAACCGGCCTGAGCGCAAGAATCCTCTCACCTTCGAGTCCTACGCCGAATTGCGCGACTGGTTCCGTGCCCTACCGTATGCCACCGACGTGCGGGCCGTGGTGCTGCACGGCGCGGGCGACAACTTTTGCTCGGGCGGTGATGTACACGAAATCATCGGCCCCCTCACCCGCATGACCATCCCCGAGCTGCTGGCCTTCACCCGCATGACCGGCGATCTGGTGAAGGCCATGCGCGCCTGCCCGCAACCCATCGTCGCCGCCATTGATGGCGTGTGCGCGGGCGCCGGCGCCATGCTGGCCCTGGCCAGCGACCTGCGGCTGGGCACCCCCCGCGCCAAAACTGCGTTCCTGTTCACCCGCGTCGGCCTGGCCGGGGCCGACATGGGCGCCTGCGCCCTGCTGCCCCGCATGATCGGCCAGGGCCGTGCCAGCGAGCTGCTGTTCACCGGGCGCGCCATGTCCGCCGAAGAAGGCCTGTCCTGGGGCTTCTTCAACCAGCTGCATGCGCCCGACGCGCTCGTGGGCGCCGCCCACCAACTGGCCCGCGAACTCGCCAGCGGCCCCACCTTCGCCCATGGCATGACCAAAACCATGCTGCACCAGGAATGGGCCATGCCGCTGGATCAAGCGATCGAAGCCGAAGCCCAGGCGCAGGCGATCTGCATGCAAACGCAGGACTTCCGCCGCGCGTACGAAGCCTTTGTGGCCAAGCAACGGCCTGTGTTTGAAGGAGACTGAGTCCGTGGTCGCCTTCGAACAACCCCACCCCCACCAAAACGCCCCCGCCAGCCCACCGCAAACGCCCTGGGAACTGCCTTTTTTCGACGCCGCACACCGCGCGCTTGGCCGGGGCCTGAGCGCCTGGACCCTGCAGCAAACGGTGGACGAGCGCGATGACCGCGCAGCCTGCCGCGACTGGGTGCAGCGCCTCGGCGCCGACGGCTGGCTGCGCTACTGCGTGCCTGCGGCCTTTGGCGGCGCCCTGCCCCAGCTCGACGCGCGGGCGCTGGTCATCGCCCGCGAAACCCTCGCCTACTACTCGCCCCTGGCCGACTTCGCCTTTGCCATGCAGGGCCTGGGCTCTGGCGCCATCACCCTGGCGGGCACGCCTCAGCAGCAGTCAGCACACCTGCCAGCGGTGGCCCAAGGCCGACACATCGCCGCTTTC
>CAZGDZ010000073.1:0-6185 GCA_964524855.1 uncultured Macromonas sp. | reverse complement strand
TGAGCGAGCCCGAGGCCGGCTCCGACGTCGCTGCCCTGCGCTGCCAGGCCCAGGCCACGGCCGACGGCTGGCAACTCGACGGCCGCAAAACCTGGATCAGCAACGGCGACATGGCCGACTTCTACGTCACCTTCGCCAAAACCGATCCCGCCGCCGGCTCGCGCGGCATCAGCGCGTTCATTGTGCCGGCCGGGCAACCCGGGCTGGACAGCAGCCACCACCTCCAGCTCATGGCGCCCCACCCGGTGGCCACCCTGCAGTTCCAGGCCTGCACCTTGCCGCCCGAAGCGCTGCTGGGCCCGCTGAACGGCGGCTTCAAACTCGCCATGCGAACACTGGACATCTTCCGCACCTCGGTCGCGGGGGCGGCACTGGGCATGGCACGGCGCGCGCTGGCCGAAGCCACCGCCCACGTGCAACGGCGCCAGATGTTCGGCACCACCTTGGCCGACCTGCAACTCACCCAAGCCCGGCTGGGCGAAATGACGGCGCTGGTCGAAGCCGCCGCCCTGCTCACCTACCGCGCCGCCTGGCTGCGCGACACCAGTCCAGCCGACCAGCCGCTGCCCCGCAGCTACACTGCCGCCGCCGCCATGGCCAAGCTCACCGCCACCGAAAACGCCCAGCGCGTCATCGACATGGCCCTGCAAATGCACGGCGGGCTCGGCGTCCAGGTTGGGCAAAAAATCGAGAGTCTGTACCGCGACATCCGCGCCTTGCGCATCTACGAAGGCGCATCCGAAGTGCAACTGCTCATCCTCGGCAAAGCCGCCCTGCAAGCCTGAACCCCAGCGCCGGAGTCACGCCATGAACCAGCCCCCCGCCCGCAGCGCGCAAACCGATCGCTTCGTCCACGACCGCATGCCGCCGCCAGACACCTGGCCGCAATTGGTCTACAACCTGCCCGAATTGCAGTTCCCGCCCCAGTTGAATCTGGTGCAGCGCCTGCTGGACGATGCCGTGCACATCCGCGGCTGGGGCGACCGGCCCTTGTTCCGCAGCGATCAGCGTTTGCTGACCTACGCCCAGGCGCTGCGTGAAGTCGAACGCATCGCCCACCTGCTGAACCATGAACTGCGCCTCCAACCAGGCAACCGGGTGCTGCTGCGCGGGGGCAACTCCATCGGCATGGCCTTGGTGTGGCTGGCGGTGGTGCGTTGCGGGCTGGTGACCGTGGCCACCATGCCACTGCTGCGCGCCAAGGAGTTGAGCGAAGTCATCCGCAAGTCCGAACCCGCCCTGGCACTGTGCGACCAAGCCCTGCTGGGCGAACTGGCCAGCGCCGCCGGCAGCCAGCTGCCCACCCTCGCCTTCAACGCCTCCCCGGACCAGGCCGGCAGCCTGGAAGCGCGGCTGGCAGATTGCCCCACCGGTGAGCCGTCCTGCCCCACCGCCGCCACCGACGTTGCGTTGCTCGCCTTCACTTCGGGGACCACGGGCGTGCCCAAAGCGGCCATCCACACCCACCTCGACTTGACCGCCGCTTGCGAAACTTGGCCCCGGCACGTATTGCGCCTCAGCCCCAACGACATCGTCGCTGGCTCGCCGCCGCTGGCCTTCACCTTCGGGCTAGGCGGTTTGCTGGTTTTCCCGCTCTGGGCAGGGGCCTCGGTCTACTTCCCCGACCAACCCTACACCCCAAAAGGCATGGTCGAAGCCATGGCCCGGCACAGCGTCACCGTGTGCTACACCGCCCCCACGCTGTACCGCCAGATGGCGCCGTTCGCCCAGGCGCAGGGGCTGCCCAGCCTGCGCATCAGCGTCAGCGCCGGCGAAGGACTGCCCGACACCACCAGACAGCTCTGGAAAAGCGCCACCGGCCTCGACATGGTCGATGGCATTGGCGCCACCGAAATGTTCCACATCTTCATCTCCTCGGCCGGGGCCGACATCCGGCGCGGTGCCATCGGCCGGGTCGTGCCAGGCTACCAGGCCAGGGTGGTCGATGATGAGGGCCATGAAGTCCCGCGCGGCACCGTGGGCAAGCTCGCGGTCGTGGGCCCCACCGGTTGCCGCTACCTCGATGACGAACGCCAGCGCAACTACGTCCGCCAAGGTTGGAATTACCCCGGCGATGCGTTTGTGCAGGACGATGACGGCTACTTCTTCTATCAGGCCCGCGCGGACGACATGATCATCACCGCCGGCTACAACGTCGGCGGCCCGGAGGTGGAGGACGCGCTGATGCGCCACCCCGCCGTCGCCGAGTGCGGCGTGGTCGGTCAACCCGACGAGGAACGCGGCATGATCGTCAAAGCCTTCTGCGTGCTCAAGCCCGGTCACTCGGGTGACCAGCGCATGGTCGAGGCACTGCAAGAGCACGTCAAGCAGCAATTGGCACCCTACAAATACCCGCGCGCCATTGAATTCCTCGACCGTCTGCCGCGCACCGAAACCGGCAAGCTGCAACGCTACCTGCTGCGCCAACGTGCCCAGCCTTCGTCCACCCCCACACCCTGACGCCATGCCCACGATCCAACACTTGCACCCGCCCGGCTGGGCCGAACCCAAAGGCTACGCCAACGGCATGGCCGTCACCCTCAGCGTGGGCGACCGCATGGTGTTCGTGGGCGGCCAGATCGGCTGGAACGGCCACCAACAGTTCGAGTCCACCGATTTCATCGACCAATGCCGCCAGGCCTTGCGCAATGTGCTGGCGGTGCTGCACAGCGCCGGGGCGGGCCCCGAGCACATGGTGCGCATGACCTGGTACATCACCAACCGAGACGAGTACAACCAGCGGCTGCGTGAACTGGGCGCGGTCTACCGCGAGGTGATGGGCCGACACTTCCCGGCCATGACCTGCGTGGAGGTCAAGGCACTGGTCGAACACCCAGCCCAGGTCGAGATCGAAGTCACGGCGGTGGCGCCATCACCGCCATGACCAGCAAGCGGCGCAAGCTCAGCAACAAGGTGCGCCCCGGAATGTCGGCCGACATGCGGCGGCCGTCGGTGCCGTCGGCGTAAATCACCCCCACCAGGCGCGTGCCTTGGTGCAAGGGCATCAGCAGCAGGCCGCCGCCCGGGGGCGGCGCCAACCACGCCGGCAGGCGCGCGGCCCAGTTCGCCCGCTGCAACTCAGGCACCCAGGTATCCCGCCCCGTGCCGCTCAAGGTGGACAGCGTGTCGTCAGTGGCGCCTGGGCGCAGCACCATGCGTTGGCACAAGTCCTCCCCCCCTTCGCCCAAGCCGATCCACCCCTTCAAACCACTCACGCCAGGCTTCTCGCGGCACAGCACGGCCCTCGTCAGCCCGAGCGCGCGGCAGATCGCCTCCAGGCCCATGCGCGCTCGGTCTTGAGGATCTCCCCCGTCCACCATCGCCGCAGTGATGTCGTCCAATCCTTGCGCCAACACCTGTTCAGGCAACATCTCCTGGGAAGCAGCCAGCGGCGTGCTTTGAAGCACAGCTTCTGGTGACGGCGCCAACTTCGGTGCCCAACGCTGCAGTTCTGCGTCCAAGCCCAAAGCACTCGCGGCCTGGACCCAGTCCAGCCGCGCCTGCGCCAAGCGGCCCGTGGCCGACTCCAAGGTCTGCCCCAACACCGGCAAAAAGCTGCGCAGTGTGCGCTCCACCATTGCGGGGTCTGCCGCTTCGGCACGACACAGCAAATCCGATACCTCCGACGCTGCCCGAGCCGTCCAGCGCAGCCGTTCACTCGCGTCCTGCGGCGGGCGCACCGGCGGCTTGCCCTGCGGCCGCTCCATCGCGCGGCGCACCGTCTCCGGTAACGACCACAGCGTGGCAATCAGCCCCCCCAACTCGTCCAGGCTCACCCCCAGCGCTCGTTGCGTGGCTGACTGCAAGGCGTCGTAACTCGGGGTTTCGTCGCCCGCCAGCGCCTCGGTCACCGCGGGGAAATGGCACAGCACGACCACCGGCCCCAGCGACTGGAACATCGCCGTCAAAAACGCATCTTCAGGCTCGACCTGACCAGTGGTCAGCGCCACCGCCGCATGGGCCGCGAGCAGGGTTTTTAGGTACATCTGCCGCAGCCAATTCACCTGATGCTTGTTTTCCAGGTGCTCCAAAAGCACCAGGCTCAGTGCCAGTTGGCGCACGGCAGACACCCCCAGCAAGCTCACCGCCCGCGACACGGTGCCTACGCCATCCTGGTGCCCCGCGTATCGAGCCGCATTCACCACACGCAGCAGCTTGTTGGTCAGC
This sequence comes from uncultured Macromonas sp., assembly GCA_964524855.1. Classification (GTDB taxonomy): domain Bacteria; phylum Pseudomonadota; class Gammaproteobacteria; order Burkholderiales; family Burkholderiaceae_C; genus CAZGDZ01. Next base: position 2,018 of record CAZGDZ010000073.1, on the reverse strand, counting down.
GCCACATCCTTGAGAATTTCCTGGGTCAAGGTCCGCAAGCTCTCGCGCTCGTGATCGGCCAGTTGCATCACCCGCAAGATCTGCGTCGAAACAGCGGGAAAATCTTCGTCGGCACTGAGTTGCTGCGCCACCCGCGCCAAGCGGGGCGACAAAGCTGTGGGCAAAGACGAGGCGAAATCGGCCTGTGTTGCGTTCAAACTCATACAGGCACCGAAATGAAACCACCGCGTGGATGCGGCAGGGCATCAAGCACGATCGTCAGGCTGGATCACCGTGTCCACCAAACGCCCGGCAATCTGCGCCACCGCCAAGCCGGCTGGCGAACTCGGGGTGTGGACCAGCAACAATTGCCGACGCATCACTGCCTGCTTCACCGCGTTGTCAACCGGCACATCGCCCATGTGAACCAAGCGGATCAAGGGCGACAAGGTCCGACCGGCCTCCGCCGCGGTCAAACGGGCAGGAGACTGCCCCAGAAAACGGTTCAACACCGCTTGCAATTGGTTGGTGATGGCCTTGCCGTCGCCAGGCCGCTGAGCTTGGTTCACAACCAGTCGAACCTGTTGGCGCTGCTGCTGGGTGGCCAGCACCTTGATCGTTGCGTACGCATCCGTCAGCGAAGTGGGCTCAGGCGTCGCCACCAGCACGATTTCCGACGCCAGGGACAAAGCGAACAACACCACGTCAGAGATCCCCGCCCCGGTGTCAAGCAACACCACGTCGAAACGCGGCACCACATCGCCCATCAGCTTCAGGAAATCTTCACGCACCTCGGGCGTCAGGCGCGAGTACTCCACCATCCCGGACCCGGCCAGCAGCACCGAGAACCCGCCCGGCGCTTTGAGGATCGCGTCCTCCAAAGTGGCCTTGCCGGTGAACACATCGTGCAACGTCAACTTCGGGTAGAGGTTGAGCACCACGTCCAAATTGGCCAGGCCCAAGTCGGCGTCCAACACCAGCACTTTCAGGCCCCGGCGTGTCAACGCGGCCGCCAGATTGGCCGACAAGAAGGTTTTACCGACACCACCCTTGCCGCTGGTGACCGCGATCACCTTGCCCTTCGATGGTCGCAGCACCACACCGTCACCGCGCGGCGTCTGTGTGGATGAAGCTTGAGTAGGTGTCATCGGGTTATGGCGGGTCAATGCGGCGACGTGTTGTCGATCATAAGGCCGTCCGACGAGCCCCATGCAAACAACAAGCCTTTTTCTTCGGCACTCACGTCCGTAGAAGTGGTGGGCTCCAGGCACATGCGATTGCGCCCTTCGCGCTTGGCGCGGTACAGCTGCTCGTCGGCACGCTCCATCCAGGTGTCGGCGTTGCTGCGGACCCATGGTGGAGCAAAGGCGCCGCCACCACTTACCGTCACTGCCAGTGCTTGCCCGTGGTGCATCACCTGCATGCGCTCCACTGCCGCACGGATGCGTTCGGCCACCACCGCACCAAAGGCTGGCCCACAATTCGGCAACACCACCGCGAATTCCTCACCACCGATACGCGCCACCGTGTCCATCGGCCGCACGGTTTCCACCATCGCAAGTGCGACCGCCTTGATGACATCGTCACCCGCTGCATGGCCAAACGTGTCGTTGATGCGCTTGAAATGATCGATGTCCACCGTCAAGAGCAAGGCCGACTCGCCAGCGCGCGCCACACGGTCCAACTCTTGGGACATCAGAGCCGCGAAGGCGCGGCGGTTGCCCACGCCCGTGAGCGAGTCGAGCAACGACAGCTCACACAGTCCATCGATCACCGCCTGCAGGAAAGCCGTCTCCCCCATCAGTTCGGCCTCGGGCCAAGCCCGTCCCGCCTGGGCGAACAGGCGCTTTACCTCGTCGAATTGAAGCTGGTCGGGATGCACAGTAGCAGAGGCCAGAAAATGATCTTTTCAGCAGTATAGGCCTGTTTGTAACAAGCCCGTGGCTTCCCGTCTGCCCATGCGTTCTACCGTGCAGTCAGCCGCTGAGGCCCGACGGCCACTCACCCAGCAAGCGGGGCATTCCGATCACTCACTGTAG
>CAZGDZ010000072.1:8145-8229 GCA_964524855.1 uncultured Macromonas sp. | reverse complement strand
GCCGCCTGGGCGGTGGTCAGCGCCACCAACTGGGCATTGCTCAGGGCCGCGACGTCCTGGTTTTCCAGGGCTGCAACTTGCGCC
>CAZGDZ010000072.1:0-8135 GCA_964524855.1 uncultured Macromonas sp. | reverse complement strand
ACCTGTTCGGTGGTCAGCGCCTGCACCTGGGCACTGGTCAGCGCGGCCAGGTCTTCGGTTTCCAGAATACGGATCTGCCGGGTCGTCCAGGCAGCCACCTGATCGGTCGTCAGGGCCGGCACGCTAGCGGTGGTCAGAGAGGCGATAAAGGCCGTCTCTGCAGCGGTCAGCGCATCCGGATCCAAAGCGGCTTGCTGCTCCGGACTGAGCGCGCCGAGCTGAGCCTGGGTCAAGGCAGCGGCCTGGGCTGTACTCAACTCCGCCAGTTGCTCTGGTGTCATTGCCGCAAAGTCTGTCGCCTCCATGGCAGCAATCTGGACGCTGGTCAACGCGGCAACCTGCGCCAGGGTCAGGTTGGCAACCTGGGCGGTGGTCAGGCCTACGATAGCGGCGGTGGACAGTGCGGCGAGATCGGCGGCCTGCAGTGCTGCGACTTGATCGGGGCTCAGCGCGGCGATCTGTGCGGCAGTCAAGACAGCAGCCTGGCCAGTGGTCAGAGCTAGCAGTTGGGCATCACTGAATGCCGCAAAGTCGGCGACCTGCAATGCGACTACCTGAGCAGTGGTCAGCGCCTCCACTTGGGCATTGGAGAGCAGCTCGACCTGAGCGGTCGTCAACGCCTCCACTTGGGCAGTGCTCAGCGCGGCCACCTGAGCCGTACTGAGCGCGGCCAGTTGCTGGCCACTGAGTACAGCGATGTCGGCGGTTTCCAGGGCACCTATCTGCGCCGTGGTAAACGCCGCCAGGTCGGCCACTTCGAGGGCTACCACCTGCTCGGTGCTCAGCGCGACGATTTGTGCAGTACTCAGAGCCGCGCTCTGGGTAGGCGTCAGGGCCGCAACCTGATCGGTGCTAAGAGCCGCGATATCCGCGGTTTCCAATGCCCGAACCTGATCCGTAGTCAACGCCGCGATCTGTTCACCGCTTAGGGCACGCACCTGTCCCGTGCTCAGGGCAACGATCTGCGCAGTACTCATGGCCTGCAGATCAACCGTCTGCAGCGCAGCGACCTGCACCGTGGTCAGGGCGGCTACCTGAGCAGTGCTCAGATTGGCCACTTGGGCAGAGGTCAGTGCCGCAATCTGTTGCGGGCTGAGAGCAGCCAGATCGGCGGTTTCCAGCGCACGGATCTGCAGAGTCGTCATGGCCGCCAGATCGGCAGTCTGCAGCGCGGCTACCTGATCACTGGTCAGGCTGACCACCTGAGCGGTGCTCAAGGCAGCTACCTGGTCACTGGTCAGGGCTACGATCTGTGTCGTACTCAGTGCCTGCAGGCTGGCAGTCGACAGCGCTGTCAGCTGGCCTATGCCGAGGGCAGCGACCTGCTCCTCGGTCAGGGCACGCACCTGGGCAGTGCTCAGGGCCTGCAGCTGGGTATTGCTCAGCGCCACCAGGTCGGCGGTTTCCAGCGCCGCTACCTGGGCGGTGGTCAGTGCACCGATCTGCAGCGTGGTCAGCTTGACCAGTTGACTGCTGGTCATGGCAGCGATCTGCTCGGCGGTGAGCGCAGCCAGGTCGGCGGTTTCCAGTGCAACGACCTGAGCAGTGGTCAGGGCAGCCACATCGACCGCCTCCAGTGCTGCAACCTGGGCCGTGGTCAGAGCAACGATCTGTGCCGTGCTCAGCGCCTGAATCTGGGTAGTAGTCAGCGCTGCGAGTTGATCACTGGTCAGTACGGCCAGATCGGCGGTTTCCAGGGCACGAACCTGAGCGGTACTCAAGCCGGCGACCTGGGCCTGGGTCAGTGCCCGCACCTGCGCAGTGGTAAGCGCAGCGACCTGTGCCGTACTCAGGGCCTGCAAATCGACGACCTCGAGCGCTTCGATCTGCGCGGTGGTCAGCGCGGCCACCTGAGCCGTACTGAGCGCAGCCACCTGTCCAGTGGTCAGCGCAACGATCTGGTCGACACTCAAGGCGACCAGATCGGCGGTTTCCAGCGCGGCGATCTGCGCTGTGGTCAGCGCAGCCACCTGGGCATTGCTCAAGGCAGCCATCTGACCAGGGGTCAAGCTAGGGATGCGCAGGGCGCTGATGGCGGCCAGGTCGGCCGTTTCCATCGCGGCGATCTGGTCGACGGTCAGCGCGGCAACCTGACCGGAGGTCAACGCGGCTGCCTGGGCGGTGGTCAGAGCCACGATCTGGGCATTGCTCAGCGCGGCCAGGTCAAGGGTGGTTAGAGCCTGGATCTGTGCAGTGGTCAGGGCCGCCACCTGCGCGGTGGTCAGGGCCTCAGCCTGAGTACTAGTCAGCGCCGCCACCTGATTAGTGGTGAGGGCCTGGACCTGCGCAGTCGTCAGTTTGTTCAGCTGATTGGCTCCAAGCGCAGCCAGGTCAACGGTCTCGATGGCCTTGACCTGATTAGCGGTGAGCGAACGCAGCTGCGTGCTGCTCAGCGCAGCCAGCTGTGCCGAACTCATCGCGGCGATCTGCGCGGTTCCCAGGGCCGCCAGATCGGCGGTTTCCAGAGCTGCCACCTGAACCGGAGCCAGGGCGGCCACCTGCGCAGTCGTCAGTGCTGCCGCCTGAGCGGTGCTCAGTGCAACCAGTTGTGCGCTGCTCAGGGCCACCAGATCGGCAGCGTCTATGGCGCGAATCTGTGCACTGCTCAGGGCCTGCAGACCTTCCGTACTCAGGGCGGACAGCTGGTCGCTGGTCAGTGCCTGCACCTGTGCGGTGGTCAGCGCGGCTGCCTGCGCGGTGGTCAGCACAGCGATCTGGGCAAGCTGTAGGGCAGCGATATCGGCCGTCTCCAGCTTGGCGATCTGGGCCGTGGTTAGAGCCACCACGTCGGCAGTTTCCAGCGCCGCCACCTGCTCGGTGGTCAACGCCTGCAACTGGGCGCTGGTCAGCGCGGCAACCTGCGCGGTGGTCAGCGCGGCGATCTGGTCGGTACGCAGGGCTGCAATGTCAGCGGTCTCCAGCGCCACCAGCTGTGCGGTTCTCAGGGCCTGCAGGTCGGCCAGCTCGACGGCCTGGATCTGCGCGGTGGTCAGCGCCACCAGCTGCGCACTGGTCAGCTCCTGGATCTGCGCCGTCGTCAGTGCCGCCACTTGCTCGGCACTGAGCGCCTGAATATCGACCGTGTCGATGGCACGGATCTGCGCTGTGGTCAGCGCGGCGATCTGCTCGGCAGTCAAGGCCTGTACCTGATCGGACCCCAGCGCCGCAATCTGCGCCGTGCTCAGGGCACGCAAGTCAGCCGTCTCCAGCGTAGCGATCTGCCCAGTCGTCAACTTGCTGATCTGCGCAGTAGTCAGTGCAGCAACCTGTGCAGTGCTAAGCGCAGCGATCTGCGCCTCGGTCAGCGCAGCCAGATCAGCAGTTTCCAAGGCGCGGATCTGCGCCGTGGTCAAGGCAACCAGGTCGGCCAGTTCCAGTGCCGCGACCTGCGCGGTAGTCAGTGCAACGATCTGCACTGTGCTCAGGCCGACTACCTGAGCGGTGCTCAGCGCAGCGATCTGCTCGGCTGTCAGCGCAGCGAGGTCAGCGGTTTCCAGCGCACGAATCTGCGCGGTGGTCAGGGCGGGAATCTGCTCCAGGGTCAGGGCCTGTACCTGCGCCGTGGTCAGCGCAGCGATCTGTGCCGTGGTCAGGTTGGCCAGGTCGGCGGTCTGCCAAGCGGCAATCTGCGCGGTTGGCAGGCTGGCGATCTGCGCCGTGGTCAAAGCACCCGGCTGCGAGCCGCTGAGCGCAAACACCTGATCCTGGCTGAGTGCAGCCAGATCGGCGGTTTCCAGCGCCGCAATCTGGGTGCTGGTCAACTGGGTGATCTGCGCCGTGGTCAAGGCCTGAATCTGTTCAGTGGTCAGCGCGACGATCTGCGCCGTACTGAGAGTACGCAGGTCGGCACTCTCCAGAGCTGCCACCTGGGTCTGGGTCAGGCTGGCGACTTGCGCCGTGCTCAGCGCAGCGATCTGCGCCGTAGTCAGGGCCTGGATCTGTGCAGTGGTCATAGCAGCCAGGTCGACAGTTTCCAGCGCGCGAATCTGCTGGGTGGACAGCGCCTGAACCTGGCTGCCGGTCAGCGCAGCCACCTGCTGGCTGGTCAGGTCGACGATCTGTACGGTCGACAGCGCGCCAATCTGGGCGGTGCTCAGGGCAGCGATCTGCTCGCTGGTCAGCGCCACCAAGTCTTCGGACTGCAGCGCCCGCAACTGGGCGCTGCTCAGGCCAGCCAGGTCGGCGACTTCGATGGACGCAACCTGCTGACTGGTCAATGCCACGATCTGTGCGGTGCTCAGTGCAGCGATTTGATCCAGGCTCAGCCCAGCGATCTGCTCGGTTGTCAACGCAGCCAGGTCATCGCTGGCCAGAGCACGTATCTGCTGAGTGCTCAGGCCCGGCAGTTGCTCGACGGTCAGCGCGCGCACCTGGTCGGTGGTCAGCGCCACGATCTGCAGCGTGCTCAGGGCCTCCAGCTGCGCGGTGCTGAGCGAGGCGATGCGGTCGGTGGCAATAGCCGCCAGGTCGGTGGTTTCCAGTGCCCGGACATGGGCTGTGCTAAGCGCCGCAACCTGTTCGATTGTCAGTACGGCGACCTGGGCCGAGGTCAATGCCACGATCTGCGCGGTACTCAGGCCCGCGATATCCTCCACCTCAAGTGCCGCCACTTGGCCGGTACTCAGTGCGGCCAGTTGGGCAGACTTCAGCGCGATGATTTGCGCGCTACTCAGGGCCTGCAGCTGGTCGATGCTCAACGCCACGAGGTCCTCGGTTTCGAGGGCAGCGATCTGTAGATCGCTGAGGGCCTGTAGTTGCTCATCGGACAGTGCCTGTATTTGGGCAGTGGTCAAGGCTACAACCTGGGCCGTACTCAGGGCTGCGACCTGAGCAGCACTCAAGCCCGCCAGCTGGATGCTGCTCAGCGCCGCGACATCCTCGGCATCCAGTGCGCGGATTTGTCCCGTACCGAGTGCCTCCAGTTGGCCAACGGTCAGCGCGGCAACCTGGGCAGAACTGAGCGCAGTGATCCGTGCATTGCTCAGGGCCGCCAGATCTTCGGCCTCCAGTGCCAAGACCTGCGAAGTACTCAGGGCGGTAACCTGTTCGGTGGTAAGCGCCGCTACCTGGCTCGACGACAGCGCCACCACCTGAGCGCTGGTCAGGCCAGCCAAACCGGCCGTAGACAGTGCAGCCAACTGGGCTGCACTGAGGGCGGCAATCTGCTCGAGGCTCAGCGCAGCCAATTGGGCCGACGAGAGAACCGCAACACTGCTGGCGCTCAGGCGCGACAGATCGACAGGCTCCATTGCTGCCAGTTGCTCGGTGGTCAGTGCCGCCACCTGCGCAGTGGTCAGGCCACGAATCTGAGCCTGGGTCAAAGCAACGACCTGCTCTGTACTCAGAACCGCTAGATCCTCCAGCTCAATGGCGGCGATCTGGTCGGAGGTCAACGCTGCAATCTGCAGGGTGCTCAACGCGGCGACCTGGGCGGTGGTCAGGCCGGCAATGGTCGCTGGCGCGAGCGCGGAGAGATCCAGCGCTTCGAAAGCGGCCATCTGCTCGGTGCTCAGCACGGCCATCTGCTCAGCCGTCAGCGCCGGCACCTGATCTTCCGTCAGGGCGGCGATTTGCGCCGTGCTCAGGGCCATGATCTGGTCAGTGGTGAGGCCTGCAATCGTGTTGCGGCTCAATGCCGCCAGATCGACGGCGTCCAGTGCACGAATTTGTGCGGTGGTCAGAGCGGCCAGTTGAGCCGAACTCAAGGCCACCACCTGCTCTTCGGTCAGGGCCTGGATCTGCGCGGTGCCCAACGCACGGATGTCGCTGGAATCGAGTGCGCCGAGTTGGGTACTGCTAAGGGCAGAAATCTGCTCCACGCTCAACACAGCGACCTGCTCGCTGCTCAGGGCAACGATCTGCGCAGTGCTCAGTACGCTGATGTCTTCGGCACCCAACGCGACGATCTGATCGCTGCTCAGCACGGTGATTTGCGCGGTGCTCAGGGCGGCGACCTGAGCGCCGCTCAGCGCCTGAATCTGCTCCTCGCTGAGTGCGGCGATCTGTGCAGTGCCTAGACTGCGAATCGCCAGAGTGGACAGCTGTTGCAGGTCACCAGGCTCGATGGCTGCTACCTGCTCGCTACTCAGAGCGGCCAGTTGTGCACTACCCAGGGCCGCAAACTGCTCGTTGCTCAGCGCGACGATCTGCTCGGTGCTCAGGGCGGCCAGGTCCTGGCTATCCAGGGCGGCGATCTGCAGATTACTGAGCGCCTGAATCTGATCGGTGGTCAGGGCGGCCACCTGGCTGCTATCAAGCGCTTTGATATTGGCCGTCGAGAAGGCGATCAGGTCGCTCACCTCGAGCGCCGCCACCTGCTCAGTAGTCAGTGCGGCGATCTGCGCAGTATTCAGGGCGAGTACCTGGGCGACACTCAACGCCTGAATCTGCTCGGTGCTGAGTGCACGCAGATCATCGGTTTCAAGAGCTCGCAACTGCGCACTGGTCAGCGCAGCGACTTGCTCAAGGCTGAGTACGGCTATCTGATCGGAATCCAACGCCACAATCTGCCGCGTGGCCAAGGCAACGAGCTGCGCCGTACTGAGCGCCTGCATCTGCTCCGGAGCCAGCGCAGCAACGTCTTCGGTATCCAGCGCCGCGACCTGAGCCGCGCTCAACGCAGCGATCTGATCACTGCTCAATGCCGCCACCTGGCTACTGCCAAGGGCCTTGATCGCCGCCGTGGTGAGTTTTTGCAGATTATCCAGACTAATCGCCGTCACCTGCTCGGTGCTCAGCAGGCTGATCTGCTGAGTGCTCAGGGCACGCATCTGCAGGCTGGTGAGTGCACCCACCTGCTCACTGGTCAGCCCTTGCACCTGACTGCTGAGCAGAGCTGCAATCGAGGCAGTGGGAATGACAACCAAATCGGCACTATCTAGCGCCGCCAGTTGATTGACCGAAAGCGCGCGAATCTGCGCAGTACTCAGTGCGGCTGCCTGTGCCGTGGTCATGGCGGCCAGTTGCGCTTCATCCAGGGCCTGCAGTTGCGCCGCGGTCAGCGCCCGGAAATCGCTCCCGAGCGCGGCAATGTCCTCAACCTCCAGGGCGGCGATCTGCGCTGTGCTCAAACTAGCGACCTGCAGAGTGCTGAGCGCAGCTACCTGGTCGCTGCTCAGTGCCGCGATCTGTTCCGGATTGAGCGCGCGCAGATCAGCGGTTTCCAGTGCGGCCACCTGGGCGGTGGTTAGCGCAGCCAACTGTCCAGTGGTCAACTCGGCAACCTGGATGGTGGTCAGGGCACGAATGGAAGCGGCCGACAACGACAGTAAGTCTTCGGTTTCCAGGGCCGAGATCTGCTCGGGCGTCAACCCGATGATCTGCTTGCTGGTCAGTGCCGCGAACTGATTGCTGGTGAAAGCAGCAATCTGCTCGGCATCGAGCGCAGCCAGATCAGCAACCTCGAGCGCGCGCACTTGGGCCGTGGTCAGGGCGGCGATTTGCGCGGTACTCAGTGCCGCGACTTGTACGTTGGTCAGGCTGACAATTGCTGCCGTACTCAGGGCGACCAGATCCTCGGTGCCGAGTGCGGCAATCTGCTCCGCCAACAGTTTGGAAAGCTGCGCAGTGGTCAAGGCTGCAACTTGAGCAGACGTAAGGCTGGCGATCTGCTCCGTACTGAGCTGACGCAGATCGGCCGTTTCGATTGCCCGAATTTGCTCGGTCTTCATGGCCGCCAGCTGTTCCGTGCTTAACGCCGCAAACTGGGCACTGGTCAGCGCCACGATATCGGCGCTCTGCAGGGCACGGATCTGCGCAGTGTTCAATGCGCTCAGTTGCTGCGCACTCATGGCACGGAAATCTTCACTACCCAGCGCCGCAATCTGGGCAGTGGTTAACGCCGCTACCTGGGTACTGTCGAGTGCAGCAACCTGCTTACTGGTCAACGCGACGATCTGAGGCGAGGTCATACCCGCCAGTTGCGCGGGGCTCAGTGCCTGTATCTGTGCGGTGGTCAGCGCTTGCACATCGCCCACCTCCAACGCACCGATCTGGGCCCCGCTCAGCGCAGTCAGTTGGTCACTGCCGAGGGCGGCCACTTGCGCAGTCGTCAGTGCCTTGATCTGGGCGGTGCTCAGCGCAGCGACCTGCTCGGACGCCAGCGTGATGGTCGCCGGCACGTCGCGGAAAGCCAG
>CAZGDZ010000071.1:6198-8272 GCA_964524855.1 uncultured Macromonas sp. | reverse complement strand
GCAAGGATGACTTGCCGTTGTTGGCGAAGTTGGGGTTTGATGGGGCGACGGGGCCGGGAGTGGGTTGAAGTGTAAAGGTTTCAAAACGACGAGGGGGCCTAGGCCCCCTCGTCGTTTTGAAAGTACCCAGGGGATGAACCCCGGGCATCTGCTGATTACAGATCAACCTTCAACTGCCCTGTGGCGAGCATCTTATTCAAGATGTCAGCGTCAGTTGCCGTGTTGGACAAACCCAACGCCCCAGCCAATGCAGCCTTGTCGGCGAAGTTCTCCAACACGATGTTTTGGGTTGCATTGAAAGCACCGCCACCATCGTGATCGACCGACAGCATAAGTTTCCCGGTCACCGAGTCCGTGCCGAACTGCAAGTAGCTTGACAGGTTACCGGCATTTTCACCTTGAAGCAGGTCTCTCAGATCAAGCGCATCATCCACCGCGCTGAAGTCTTTGATCACATCGCGGGCGGGCGTCGCAGCAGTCCCTTGGTCGCCCAAAGTCCACTTGAAGACGTCAGCGCCCAGGCCCCCCGTCAGGATGTCGTTGCCAGCACCTCCAAAGAGGATATCGTTGCCATCCCCACCAATAAGAGTGTCATTGCCTGCAGTGCCGCCCAAAGCATCGTGGCCAGAAGTCCCCTCAACAGTCGTCGGGGTGACATCGAACGTCACGCTCACAGTACCGTTTTGGATCAAATCACCATCGCTGTCCTTAGCGTCGAATGTCAAATCCAAAGAAGGCACTCGACCGGCATCCAAGGTAAAGAAATTCAAGCCATCAATCTTGAACTGGTTACCGGAGCCCGTGTGAGCGACCTCAATCTTGTCAATGTAAGTGCCTGGCAAAGCCTGAACAAAGAAATCTCCGTTGCTGTCCGGTGCAATATTTATCCAAGCCGAAGTCGTGGTCCCTCCTGCGCCAACGTAAGTCACCCGGTACTGACCTTCACCCGCGCTGTAAAAATCAACACTGATTTTGATCGCGGAGAATTGCTTCGAGTCATTGACATCAATATAAACCGTATCGCCAGCACTGATAGTGTTGCCCCCAACACCAATACCGGAGGAGCTCATGTTGATCTTGTTGACGTTTGACCCGGAACCACCGGTGGAGGTGAACACAGCCAACCAATCGCTCCCCGCAGCGGGAGTCGTCCCTTGAACCAGTTGATCCCCTGTGCCGGTGTACAACACATAACCTGTGCTGGGACCATCGCCATAGGCCAACAGTGTTCCATCGCTGGCGAACAGCTTGCTGCTATCCAAAGCGCGGTGCACCTGAACGCTGTAAGTGCCATCGGGATTCGCCGTGATGGTGAAGATGGAGTCACCGTCAGCAGTTTTCCCGGTTATGACGTTGCCCAAACGGGTAATCAGTACATCCTCGCCCGCCGAGGTCAATGTGACATTTTGCTCCACGCCCGTGGACGTTGTGATTTTCGCAGCAACAGAAGTCCAGGTCACAGATGACGTGGTTGTTGCACCTGTGGAGGTTCCAACGTCCGCCCCGATGTTCACCAACGTGCCGAACGAAGCACCTGTCGCCTGATTCGCAACGAACGTGCTGCGCACGTCAAGCACCGGCTGATCATCGACGATGCGGATGGTCAAACTGGCGTCCTTAAAATCGCCATCGACATCGGTTACCCGAACCTCAATCGCCTCAATGAAGTCAACACCGGTGGCACCCGCTTGGCTGTCATTGTCAACTTTGCTGGCAAGGGTGTAGGCATAGTCGACCACACCACCTTGCGCTGTTCCGGTGTACCCCGTCAGCACCAAAGTACCGTAGGCGGTCGCTATCGTCACCGGGTATGTTGAAGCACTGGTGATCTGGGCAAAAGTCAGCGTTGTCGACCCGACGACCACACTGGCAATACCGTCCAAAGCTGAAATAGAGAAAGAACCCGTCTGGCGTAGGTTGTTTGAATCCGGGCTCGTGCCTTTGGCGAGGTCATTCTCATAAACCGTTTCATCGCCATTTTCAGAGCCAATGCCAGTGATGTACACATTGTGATCGAGACTGATGCTGGCGTCCGCCTCGGCAGACGCCGTGTTGCCAAACTCATCGCTGATCT
>CAZGDZ010000071.1:0-6098 GCA_964524855.1 uncultured Macromonas sp. | reverse complement strand
GCTCCTCTTCGTTGAGCACGTTGTCAACCGCAATCGCATCAATCGTGATCTCGGCATCCAGATCAGCCGTGCTGATGCTGGCGTCCGCCTCGGCAGACGCCGTGTTGCCAAACTCATCGCTGATCTCAACAATGGCCGTCACATCCGGGTTGGCAATCAGATCCGCCGTCGGCACCAGCACCGACCACGTCAACTCCGCAGTCACAGTGGCCGGGTACTCCACGCCACCCACGGTCACCACCACGGTGTCACCCGCTTTCACGTCACCGCCCACAGTGCCGCTGATCGTGGTATTGGTCTCAGCCTGCTCCTCTTCGTTGAGCACGTTGTCAACCGCAATCGCATCAATCGTGATCTCGGCCGTGATTTCTGTTGGAACAAACTCATCAATTGCCTCAGAACTCAACAACACCTCATCCGGCCCACCCAGCGGATCGAATTCGTAGTCATAAGCCAGCGGGTCCACGCCTTCAGCCACGCGCAGCAACCGCACAAAGTCGCTGCCGTCGCCACCACCGCCGCCGCCTGCACCGGCCGCCGCAGCTTCCAGCTCTTGCGTCAGGTCACCGCCCTGCTCCAGCAACTGGGTGATCTGCTCGACCGTGCCGCCCTGGGTGGCCGCATCGGCGGTCGTGGGGGTGGCTTCGGTCTGGGCCATGGTCTCGTCCACGCGAACAGTCTGGCTGGGGCCCATGGCGACCACTTGGCCGTCTTCCATCATCAATTCCACGCGCGCGCCAGCGGCGGTGCGGATGGTTTCGCCCTTCTGGATGACATCGCCCGCCTTGAGGGGGCGGGTAGAACCGTCGGCAAGGACGACGACCGCGTTACCGGTGACAGACAGTACGGTGGCTTGGGCCATGGTGACACTCCTGGTTGAAGATATGGCCGCAGCTTACCCCCGGGCAAGCACTGCGGCCATTGGACTTAAGTACAGTTTTGAAGCGGGACGGTTCGAAATTACGCGTCTTTGCGCAAGTTACCGTTGTCCAGCAGCTTTTGGATGATTTCAACGTCGCTGCTGCCGCCCGCGTAGGCTTGCAAGTCGAGCAGGCTGACGTTGTCAAAAGTGAAGCTCTGCAGCGCATCGGGGATGCCATCGCCGTTCAGGTCAGCCCCGGTGGCCACTTGCATCACCGCATGGCCGGCGTCGTTTTGCTCAAAGCTGAGGTATGGGTCCAGCACCTGCGCACTGAATTCGGGCACATCCAGCATGTCGCCCAGATCGATGCTGTCGCCACCTTCGTCCACGTGAGCCAGGGTAAAACCATCGCTGTCGTTGTCATCGTCTGCAGCAAAAACGGGCAGGTCCACCGCCTCGGCACCAGCATAGGTGTAGCCACTGGCAGACAAACTGGCTCCGTCATCCACATCACCCAAGGTGCTCAGGTCGTTGACGGTGTACGCGACGCCCACGCTGAGGGTCGCTGCGTCCAGATCGCCATCGCTGTCGGCCAGGGTGTAGCTGAAGGTGTCGGTTCCCCCCGCAGTGCCGCTGGGGGTATAGGTGTAGGCGCCATCGGGTTCAACCACCAGCGTGCCGTAGCTGCCCGCCACGGTCACCCAGCCGGTTTCGGCATCCATAACCCCGCCGTCGAAGTGCCAACTGTGCTGGCTCCAGTCGCCGTCACCCAAGGTATCGTTGCTCAGGAGGTTGCCGGTGGCGGGAACGATGTCCACCACGTCGGGCAGCGGCGTGACCGTGCTGAAAAAGTGATCACTGCCCACGTCAATGGTCGCACTGGCTCGTTCAGGGCCAGGGGTTTCGTCGTCCACGGTGAACTTGACGCGGTACTCACCGTCTTCGGCGAAGGTGTGGCTGTAGACACCCTCGGCACCAGGGATGGCGACTTGGCGCACCCACGCACCATCGACCAAACGATAGACCTCGGCGGTGAACGCGTCCACCCCCGCAGGCTGGGTGCTGGTGCCCAGTTGCGTCAACGCGTTGAAGCTGAAGGTCTGGCCTGCCTGGGCGGTGAAATTGGGGGTCACCACAAACGCTGGATCGCCGCCCTGCCCTTGATCGCTGATGGTGAACGCGCCCTGGAAACCGCCCGACAACCCCGCCTGAAAGGAGGCGTCGCTCAACAACCAAACCTGCTGATTGTGGGGCAGCGCCAAGCGCCCCTCAAAACTGGCTGCACCTTCACCAGCACCCATGACGCGGGCGCTCCCATTGAAGTCGGTGATGGCATTTTTGGTGATGGTGACGCTGGCTTGAGCGGTGTCGTCGGTGGCATTGGGGTACTGGTCTGCAGGGGGCGGAGGCTCATCTCCTTCGGCAACTGCAACGGTCGCCAGCAAGGGCTCATCAATGCGGCCGGGCGTATCGGCACCATATTCATACGCCAACGGAGTGACACCTTCGGAGATGCGCAGCAAACGCACAAAACTGCTGCCGTCGCCTCCTCCACCGCCACCGACGCCGGCCGCTGCGGCCTCCAACTCATCCAGGTCGCCGCCACGTTCCAGCACGTCAAGCACGGCGTTGATGGCTTCGGTCAAGGCCGGTTGCGCGGTCATCGGCGCCTCGGAGCCCACCAGCCACGCTTGGCTGTCGCCAAGGTTCAGTGGTGCCCCGACATCGGGCTGCAACTGTACGCTGGCCCCCGGGGCCGGGCGAACAGTGTCACCCGCTTGCACCGTGTCGCCCACGGCCAGCAAACGGGGCACACCCGCCAAATCTATAACGATGACTTTGCCGCTCAGGGCGGTCACGGTGGCCGACGTTGCCATGGCGCTACTCCTTGGATGAGACTGCTGATAAATGCAGTTTCAACCCAAGCCGCCAGCGCAGGCTTGACGCGGATCAAATCAGGCCAGAATCGTCATCGAGCAACCGCAAACGCCGGCTGAGGGTGGCCCGTGTCTGGCGGCGCTCCAGCAGCTTGGCCTGGGCTGCGGGCGGGAAATCGGTGAACTGGATCACACCCCGATTGATGAGGATATCGATCAAGTCTTCGGTCACGCGGGCCAGGCCCGCGTCGCTGTCGGCCAGGGCTTTGTGGCTCAGCGCCTCGGCTTGCTGAGAGGCGCTATCGGTCGGTTCCATGGCAGTCCCTTCAGGCATTGACCTGGCTGCCCGTCAGGTGCAGCACCAATTGCACGCGGTCGCGCACACCCAGTTTCTCGAAAATAGCGCCCAGATGGGCCTTGACGGTGCGCTCTGAAATGAAGAGTTGCTCCGCCACCTCTTTGTTGGACTTCCCGGCCGCCACCGCGCGAGCCACCTGCAACTCGCGTTCGGACAACACCGACACATCAACCGGCGGCAATTGCACGCTGGGACTGCGACGCAACGCCTCGCGGGTGGCGGCCATGATGCGCTGCATCAAACTCGGCCCCACCCACAAGCCACCATGCGCCACCACCTCGGCCACTTCGCGCATCAGTTCGGGCACGGCCAGCAAGTGGCAGTAGCCCCGGGCGCCTGCGTTGATGGCGCGCAAGCCTTCGGCGTCCTGCAGCACGCCGCTGGCCACCACCACCGCACAGCCCGGCTGGTGCGAGAGCAGTTCGACCACACGCGCCTCCCAGGCCGGGTAGGTCACCGGCACCCAGGCGGTATCGCTCGCCCGCACGGACGACAGCAACGTCGCCCAGTTGCTCCACTGCCCGTCCGGAAAGGCCTGAAGCCATCGCTCGGACGGGGCCAACAGCGCCCCGCCATCACCCCCCGCCGCCAGCGCGCTGACCAGAAAATGCTGTTTGCTCATGGCTTTGTCCCTTGGCTGCTTCAACGTTCCGACAAGGCATTGGCTTTGGCGCGCAACACCGGCTTGAGCAGGTAGGCCAGCACGGTCTTTTTGCCCGTGAGGATGTCCACCTGCGCCACCATGCCCGGAATGATGGGCAACCCCTCGCCCAGGCTCGCGTCGCGGGTGCGCAAACGCACAATGTAGAACGCATTGCCCTTGTCGTCCACCACCGAATCGGCGCCGATGTTCTCCACATCGGCCTTCAGGCCACCGTAGATGGCGAAGTCGTAAGCGGTGAACTTGACCACCGCCTCCAGCCCCGGCCGCAGGAACGCAATGTCCTTGGGGGTGATTTGCGCTTCCAGAATCAGGGCATCGTCCGACGGCACCACCTCCAGCACCTCGCGGCCCGGCTGCACCACGCCACCCACGGTGTTCACCAGCAGGCGCTTGACCGTTCCGCGCACGGGCGATTTGATTTCGGCCTTGGCCACCTTGTCCTCCAAGGCCCGCCCACCTTCCGACAAGGCCGAGAGGCGGCCCATGGTTTCGGACAGTTCTGCACTCATCTGGTTGCGCGCCGTGAGTTGGACTTCTTCAATCCGGCGCTGAGCCTCGGAAATGGCCGCCTGCACCCGCGAAATTTGGGCGTTCGCCTGGTCACGGTCGCCACGCAGGCGCGCCACCTGCTGCTCCAATCGCAGCACTTCGACTTCCGACACCGCGCCCGTGGCCACCATCGGGCGGGTGGCGTTCAATTCGCGCTGCACCAATTCCAAACCGCGCTCGGCCGACTCTTTGCGCGACCGCGCCTCGTTCAATTCCTGCTGCCGCTGACTGAGCTGGCTTTGGGTGATGGAAATCTGCGCACTGATTTCGGCCCGGCGGGACTCGTACAAGCTGCGCTCCTGCGCCACGATGTCGGGTGCTTCCTTGAGCAGATCCGCCCCCGGATTGAACGAACGCCCCTGCACCAGCGCCTGCAACCGCTCGGCCTTGGCCCGCAACGCGAGCTGGCTGACCCGGCTTTCGCCCAGGCTGGAGGCGAAGCGCGTCGGGTCCACCCGCAGCAGCAACTGGCCGGCTTCCACCACCTGGCCTTCGCGGACCAAAATTTCCTCCACCACGCCGCCATCAACGCTCTGGATGATCTGCACCTGGCTGGTGGGCACCACCTTGGCCTCGCCCCGGGTCACCTCGTCCACCTCGGCAAACGCCGCCCAAAGGATCAGCAGCACCAGCACCACCGCCGCACCCCGCAGCAGCACGCGGGCGCGCAGGGGCTCCTGCTGCAGCTGCGCCCAGTCGGCATCGGCCGCCCAATCCATGGCCTCGCGGTCGCTCTCCGGGCCGGCCAAACGCCGCACGACGCGCCCAAACACCTTGTCGCCCACCCGCCCGGCTTTTTGAGTGGCGCGACCCATTCGCTCGAAATCTTTTTAGTTAAGTTCCGACATCACGCGGCATTTCCAATGCGACCTTGGCGCAGCGCCTGAACCACCTGGTCTTTCGGACCATCGGCCACGATGCGCCCGGCATCCATCACGATGATGCGGTCCACCAGGTCTAGCAGCGAGGTGCGGTGGCTGACCAGGATGACCGTTTTGCCCGGCATGAATTCGCGCAGTCGTTTCTTGATGTCCTCTTCGCTGGAATGGTCCATCGACGCGGTGGGCTCGTCCAGCAACAGAATGGACGGGTCGTTGATGACCGCGCGGGCGATGGCCACGCCCTGGCGCTGTCCGCCCGAGAGCGATTCGCCGCGCTCCCCCACCAGCATGTCGAAACCCTGTGGGTGGTTGTTGACCAAATCCAAAATGCCGCCGATGGTCGCGGCCTTGAGCACGTCCTCGTCGTCGGCCAGCGGCGCACCCAGCGTGATGTTTTCGCGCAGGGTTCCGTAGAACAGCATCACATCCTGCTGCACATAGCCGATGTGGCGGCGCAACTCCGCCGGGTCGAGCTGTCGCTGGTCGATGCCATCCACCAACACCGCGCCAGCGGTGGGACGGTATAGGCCGAGGATGAGCTTTTCCAGCGTGGTCTTGCCCGAACCGATGCGCCCGAGGATGGCCACTTTCTCGCCCGGCTGAATGCGCAAGCTCACATTGCGCAACGACGGGTTTTGTTGCCCTGGATAATTGAAGGACACATCCTTGAACTCGATCGCCCCGCGGATGGTGCCCCGCGCCACAAAATTGGCATCGGCCGGGCGCTCCACCTCGCGCTTCATCATCTCGTTGAGCGAGGTGAGCGCGGTGGACGCGGTGTGGTACTGCACCAGCAGGCCGGCCACCTGCCCCACCGGTGCCATGGCGCGCGAGGCCAGCATGGTGCAGGCGATCAGGCCGCCCATCGACAACTCGCGCTCGCCAATCAGGTACACCCCAAGGATGA
>CAZGDZ010000070.1:0-8374 GCA_964524855.1 uncultured Macromonas sp. | reverse complement strand
GGCGCTGCTCAAGCTCATCGAGGGCACGCTGGCCTCGGTGCCGCCGCAGGGCGGTCGCAAGCACCCGAACCAGGACATGCTGCAGGTGGATACCTCCAACATCCTGTTCATTTGCGGTGGTGCGTTTGCCGGGTTGGAAAAAATCGTGGGCCAGCGCACCGAGGCTGCCGGCATTGGCTTTGGCGCCAATGTGAAGAGCAAGAAAGAGCGCAGCCTGACCGAGGTGTTCGCGGCGGTCGAGCCGGACGATCTGGTTCGCTTTGGCTTGATTCCTGAACTGGTGGGCCGTTTGCCCGTGGTGACCGCCTTGGCGGAACTCGGCGAAGAGGCCCTGGTGGACATCCTGACCGAGCCCAAGAATGCCGTGGTCAAGCAGTTTGCCCAACTGCTGAACATGGAAGGCGTGGAACTGGAAGTGCGTCCAGGGGCTCTGAAAGCCATCGCGCGGCAGGCCATCAAGCGCAAGACCGGCGCTCGCGGCCTCCGTTCCATCCTGGAGCAATCGCTCATGGACACCATGTTCGAACTGCCCAGTCTCGGCAATGTGGACAAAGTGGTGGTGGATGAGTCCACCATCGAAGAAGGTAAAGCCCCGTTGTTGGTGTACCGGGAAGCCGCACGCCAAGCGTGAGCCAGGGGCACGGGGCGCTGGTCGCCCTATGTCCCTGCTGCCGGGCGGGTTGAAGTGGCCGCAGGTGGCCCCACCTGTCCCATCTAGATTGAGGTAAGACGATGTCCGGACACACACTCCTCCCCAGCGAGCCCGTTCAACTGCCCCTGTTGCCCCTGCGCGACGTGGTGGTGTTTCCCCACATGGTGATCCCGCTGTTTGTCGGGCGTCCCAAGAGCATCAAGGCCTTGGAGGCCGCGATGGAGAACGAGCGCCGCATCATGCTGGTGGCTCAAAAGACCGCCGCCAAAGACGAACCCGAGCCCGACGACATGTTCGACATGGGTTGCGTGGCCAGCATCCTGCAGATGCTGAAGCTGCCCGATGGCACGGTGAAGGTGCTGGTCGAAGGTGTGCAGCGGGCCAAGGTGCAGGCCATTGAGGACGGCGAACATCATTTCCACGCCCAGGTGACGCCCATCACCGAGCAGGATGAGCGCGCTGGCAGCGATGCGACCGAACTGGAGGCCCTGCGCCGCGCGGTGATGCAACAGTTTGACCAATACGTCAAACTCAACAAAAAAATCCCGTCCGAGATTCTGACGTCCATCGCCAGCATCGACTATGCGGGGCGCCTGGCCGACACCATTGCCGCGCACCTGCCGCTCAAGCTTGAAGCCAAGCAGAGCGTGCTGGATTTGGAGGTGATCCTCCGCCGCCTGGAAAATCTGTTCAGCCAACTTGAACGCGAGGTGGACATCCTCAACGTGGACAAGCGCATCCGCGGCCGCGTCAAGCGCCAGATGGAGAAGAACCAGCGCGACTTCTACCTGAACGAGCAGGTCAAGGCCATTCAGAAAGAATTGGGCGAGGGTGAAGAGGGCGCCGACATCGAGGAGATCGAGAAGAAGATCAAACTTGCCAAGATGCCCGCCGAAGCCCGCAAGAAGGCCGAAGGCGAGCTGAAAAAGCTCAAGCTGATGTCGCCCATGTCGGCCGAGGCCACGGTGGTGCGCAACTACATCGACGTGCTGGTGGGCCTGCCCTGGAGCAAGAAAACCAAGATCAAGCACGACCTGGCCTTTGCCGAAGACGTGCTGAACGAGGATCATTACGGTCTGGACAAGGTCAAGGACCGCATCCTCGAATACCTCGCGGTGCAGCAGCGGGTGGACAAGGTCAAGGCACCCATCCTGTGTCTGGTGGGGCCACCGGGCGTGGGCAAGACTTCGCTGGGGCAGTCGGTGGCCAAGGCGACCGGGCGCAAGTACGTGCGCATGGCGCTGGGTGGCATGCGCGACGAGGCCGAGATCCGCGGCCACCGCCGCACCTACATCGGCGCCATGCCGGGTAAGGTGTTGCAGAGCCTGAACAAGGCCGGCACCAAGAACCCGCTGTTTCTGCTCGATGAAATCGACAAACTGGGCATGGATTTCCGCGGTGACCCGTCGTCCGCTCTGCTGGAGGTGCTGGACCCGGAGCAGAACCACACCTTCGCCGACCACTACGTGGAGGTCGATTTCGACCTGAGCGACGTGATGTTCGTGGCGACTTCCAACTCGATGAACATCCCGCCGGCGCTGCTGGACCGGATGGAGGTGATCCGCCTGAGCGGCTACACCGAGGACGAGAAAACCAACATCGCTCAGAAGTACCTGCTGCCCAAGCAGTTGAAGAACAACGGCATCCAAGACGACGAGCTGACGGTGACCGAAGACGCCCTGCGCGACGTGGTGCGTTACTACACCCGTGAGGCCGGCGTGCGCTCGCTGGAACGTGAACTGTCCAAGATCTGCCGCAAGGTGGTCAAAGGCCTGCTGCTGAAAAAGTACACCCCCACGGTGGAAGTGAATGCTGAGAACCTGAGCGACTTTTTGGGTGTGCGCAAGTACACCTATGGCCGAGCCGAGGCGCAGAACCAGGTGGGCCAGGTGGTCGGCTTGGCTTGGACGGAAGTGGGCGGTGATCTGCTGACCATTGAAGCCGCGCTGATGCCGGGCAAGGGCAACGTGATCCGCACCGGGTCGCTGGGCGACGTGATGAAAGAGTCGGTCGAGGCCGCGCGCACGGTGGTGCGCAGCCGCGCGCGGGCGTTGGGCATCAAGGACGAGGTGTTCGAGAAGAAGGACATCCACATCCATGTACCCGATGGCGCCACGCCCAAGGACGGCCCCAGTGCCGGTGCGGCCATGACGACGACCATGGTGTCGGCGCTGACCGGTATTCCGGTGCGGGCCGACGTGGCGATGACCGGTGAAATCACCCTGCGGGGCGAGGTCACAGCCATTGGCGGCTTGAAGGAAAAGCTGCTGGCGGCCCTGCGTGGCGGCATCAAGACCGTGCTCATTCCCGAAGAGAACGTCAAGGACCTGGCCGAAATTCCGGACAACGTGAAGGAAGGCTTGGCTCTCGTGCGGGTGCGCTGGTTTGTCGGGGTGCTGGTGCGTGCCCTGGAGCGCCCCCCCCGCCCGCGGCCCCCCGCCCCCCCCGCGCCGGTGGCCCCCACCGCTGCGGCGGCAGAAAGCAACCCAGCGGTGAAGCATTGAAGCAAAAAATTTGTACCGAGTTTGACGACGGCGTGAAAAACGGTATAGAATTGAGGCTTCAGACAACACGGCGGAAACGACAAGTTCTCTGAAAAATGCGGGATTAGCTCAGTTGGTAGAGCGATACCTTGCCAAGGTATAGGTCGAGAGTTCGAGTCTCTTATCCCGCTCCAAATCCGAAAGGGAAGCTTAGGCTTCCCTTTTTTATCCGGTCATCACGCCGGTGGGCCCTTCAAGGCGCGGTAGCAAAGCGGTTATGCACCGGATTGCAAATCCGTGTAGGTCGGTTCGACTCCGGCCCGCGCCTCCAAGTATTTGATTGCTTGTCAAAAAGCCACCGTGAAGGTGGCTTTTTTCATGGCGTGTTGACCTCTCGGTCAGGTTGCAGCAGTTGCGTGTTCGAACAATCTGCCGGTAGACATGCGCCACTGGCGGTGGGTTGCTTGGCGTGCCAGATCCTGGTCATGACTGACCAGCAACATGGCGCAGCCGCTGTCGGCCATGGCTTCGCACAGGGCGGTCATGGTATCGCGCTGGGTCAGCGCATCCAGCCGTGACGTGGGCTCGTCGGCAAACACGAACACCGGTTGGAGCAGCATGGCGCGCAGGATGGACAAGCGTTGCAGTTCACCGCCTGAGACCTCGCTGGGCATGCGTTCCAGCAGGTCGCTGGACAAGCGCAGGCGCTGCAACCAACCTGCCATGGGTGTGGCATCGAGTCGGTGTAAGCGCAGTAGATCGTCAATGCCCTTGCGGACTGTCTGACCAGGCGCAAATGAGGCCACCGGGTCTTGATACAGTTTTTGGTAGCGCCAACCAGGGGTGCCAGGTTGACGGCTGATCGTGCCTCGCATTGGTTTGATCGCGCCTACCATCACATTGCCCAGCGTGGTTTTGCCACAGCCGCTGGGCCCTACGACTCCCACGGACTCTCCTTCGCCAATCTGGAGATTGGCATGATTCAGCACGGGTTGTTCGCCGAAACTCACGCTTATCTGTGTTGCCTTGACCGCCGTAGCGCCTCTATCGCATTGTCGCGCTGGAGCCAAACTGGGCCAGTGGCGTGGTTGCGCTGCAATCAACTCCTTGGTGTAGGCGTGCTGGGGTGCTGCCAACACGGCATGAACCTCGCCTGCTTCGACGATGGTTCCTTGCCGCATCACGGCCACGCGCCCTCCCAGGCGTAACGCGAGGTCCAAGTCGTGGGTGATGGTCAGCAGTGCCTGGCCTTGGCGTTGGGCCGCGGCCAGCAACTGAGCTACCTGCTCACAGGCACCCGCATCCAACCCTTTGGTGGGTTCGTCGGCCATCAGTACTCGTGCGTCGCTTTGGCTGGCGCAGGCCATGCCAATGCGTTGTGCCATGCCACCTGATACCTGATGCAGCCATTTGCGTCCGGCGTGAGCAAGTCCCAATGCCTCTAGGTGTCGGTCTGCTTGGTCAAAGGCACAAGCCCATTGGCGGTTAGCAGCGTAACGGCCCGCTTCAGCCACCTGGGTGCGCAGTCGCATCACTGGGTTGAGCGCGGTCCAGGGCTCTTGCGGCAGCATCACGATTTGCCTGCCCCACAATGCTTGTGTGAGTTGACGCTGCCCGTGAGTGTCGCGGCCGAGAATTTGCACTTGCCCGCTCACTTGCATCACGTTGGGCAAAGTACCCATGATGGCTTGTGCCAGCAACGACTTGCCTGCACCGGATTCTCCCACCAAGGTCAGTCGTTCACCCGCTTTCAGCTCAAAGGAGCATTCCTTCAGCAGCAGACGCCCCTCGTGCTGCGCCACCCTGGGGCGCAGTCGAATGCACAAATCTTGTACTCGAAGTACGGTGTCGCATCTGTTGGAGACGGTGTTCAGGTGTTGATTCATGCTGTAGCTCCAACGGGTACTTCGTTGGCTGCGTGGCCCACCAGGGCGTGTAACGATCCGATCATGAGCACCAGTGCAACCACTGGCGTGGCGAGCAGCCAGGGTGCTTCGTAGTAGTAGGGAAGGGCCTCGGTCATCATCAGGCCGAGTTCTGCCTGTGGTGGTCGCAGTCCTACGCTGATGAAGCCAAGAGCGGCTATGGCCAAAACGGCAGTGGCGACAGCGTAAGCCCACAGACGCAACAGCATCGCAGCACTCGGTCGCAACACATGCCACCAAAGAATGTAGCCAGTACCAAAGCCCAACAGCCGAGCCGCCTGCACCGGTTGCCCCAGCAAAGCCGTGCGGGTTTGTGATCGCATCAGGCGAAAGAACTCTACCCAAGCCGTCAGCACCAGGCCGCTGTACAACGCCCATTTCTGTCCGGGAGCCATGGCTGCGATGAGCAATACCCACAGCAGGCCAGGAATGGAGGCCACCGCGTCGGCACCAATGGACAGGGCACGATCTACCCATCCCCCAGTGGTTGCCGCCAACAGGCCCAGAGCCGTACCCATTGCCACGGCCAGCAAGGCCGACGTCAGCGCCAAGCCGACCGACGTGCGCAAACCCTCTCCCAGGCGTGCGAGGTTGTCGCGTCCCAAATGATCGGTGCCCAGCCAGTGCTCGGTGTTGGGGGCCAGCAGCGTCCCCGTCAGATCCTGGATGTGAGGATCGGGCGCGACAAATGGCGTAAGCAAGGCAGCAGAGGCGACCAAGATCAGCAAGCCACAGGGAATGTAAGGTCGGGTTTTCATGATTCGGACTCCGCTGCGTGGGCAGTGCGGGTGGGCACCGGAGCGGGGATGTTTGGGGCGGCTTGCGCATCTGCCAGTCGCGGATCGAGCCAGTGCAGCAGCCAATCGATGACGCCGCTGAGAAACACGAAAAGCAGTGCCATCGAGATGGCGGTGCCCTGGATCATTGGTACGTCGCGTGCAATGACGGCATGTACCAGCGCGTGGCCAATGCCTGGCCAGGCGAACAGGGTCTCTATCACCACCATACCCTCGATCAGCAGTACCAACTGCACCCCGGCATAGGCCAATGTGGTCAGTAACGTTTGCGGCAGGGCGTGGCGCCGCAGGGCAGCCCACAAGGGCAATCCCTTGACCTGCGCAAATTCAAAAGCGTCCGAGTGCAGCAGTTTGAGTGCTGCACTGCGCACCACCTGCGTGAAGCCAGGGCACAGCGTCAGTGCCAGGGTCAGCGCGGGAAGGAAGACATGCCCCGCGTCATCGTGTCCTGCGACTGGGAACCAACCCAGTTCAACCGCCAGCAGGGTTGAAAGCACCACGCCCAGCAGGAACGCTGGGCTGGCGCGCAGCACGTTGTTGAGCTGATCGATTGCATGACGCAGCCAACCGTCGGGACGCAACGCTGTCCACACGCCCAGCGTAAGCCCCAGTGCCACGGCCATGACCCACGCCACCAGTGACAGCCATAGCGTGTGCCCAAGTTGGACAGCAAGCAGTGACACCACGGCATCACCCAGTACCACCGATCGGCCCAGGTCACCCTGAGCCAACTGCACAACCCACTCGCCCCAGCGCATCACAGCTGGGCGGTCCAGGCCCAGTTCGGCGCGCACCGCCTCGGCAATTTCGGCGTTCATCACGTCGTAGCCGTAGCGCCCTGCCGCAACGCGGTAAGCTGCATCGCCCGGCAAAGCTTCTGCCATGACGAAGCACAAGGTGCCCACGGCCAGCAGCACGAACACCGCCTGCAGCAGCAGTCGGCTCCATAAGCGGTGGTTGATCATGTGGGCCAACCCATGCGGCTGATGCGGTAGCTGCGCTCCAGCGGGTCCACGCTGACGTTTTGCAGACGGGCATTGGCGCTGACTGAGTGCTGGTACCACGCGACAGGGATGACGGGCAGTTCCGCCTGCAACACGGTAGCGATGGAGCCGCGCAGCGCGGAGCGACGTTTGGGGTCGATCGAAGTCCGCATGGTTGCCAAGGTCTGGCTGACCTGGGCGCTCTGCCAGCCCATGGCACCCCAGTCTCCGCCCTGAGGGGCAAAGTCCTGCAGCAAAGTGCTCAGTGGATCGGGCACTTGGCCGTAGTTGCGCGCCACCAATGCCAGCTCCAGAGTGCCGTTCTGGTGGCCACCGGGGACTTCGCTGAAATTACCTATGGCCACCGCAACGTCAATGCCAACCGCCTTGAGTTGGGCCTGGATGGCTGTGGCCATGGGAGGCAGTTCAGGCCGGTCAGAATAGGTGCGCATGGTGAGCCGGAACGTTTCGCCCGATTTGTTCTGCAACAGGCCGCCAGCTCCTGGCTGCCAGCCAGCTTCCCGCAGCAAAGCTCGAGCCTGCTCGACCTGGTAGGTCAGCGGGACCAGCCCTGACACATGCCATTCCGCCATGATCGGAGGGAACAGTTGGGTGGCGGCCGCTTCGGGCGCACGCATCAGCGATGTGGCCATGCCTTGGCGGTCCAGCGCCATACTCAGGGCGCGGCGAACCCTCACATCCGCCAGAAACCGGTGGCCTGCGTTGACTTTGATGTAGATCGTGCGTGGCAGCGCTTGCAGATAGAGTTGGAGCTTGCGATCGGCGCGCAGCCTGGCGTAGTTAACCGGATCGTGGGTATAGACCAGATCTGCTTGACCCGACGAAGCCATCATCCCGCGCGTTTCACCGCGCGAAGCACCCAGGTAGTCCACCGCTTCGATCAGCGGTTTGCGGCCGTCGAACCCTTCAAAGCGGCGTGTGCGCATGGATTGCGGCGCGTTCACTTCCTGCACCTGGTAAGGGCCCGAGCCGATGAGTTGTTTGACCGAGCCATCAGCGCCGTAGGACGCGGGTGCCAGGATCAGCGCGCTGCTGTGGGTGAGTACGGCAGGCAGTGAACTCAAGGGGCTGGCCAACCTGATGACCACCTCGCCGCCGCGCGCCGTGATTTGCTGGATGCCGGTGCTGCGAAGCACGCCGGGCTGTGCCAATGCACGTTGCAGGCTCAGCGCTGCTGCGTCTGCGGTGACTGGCGTGTTGTCGTGAAAGCGCGCCGTGGGGCGGATCGTGAACCGCCATTCCAAACCGTCGGCCGAAGCACTCCAACTGCTTGCCAGGCCGCTCATCAGCAAGCCTTTGTCGTCCACCTCTACCAGCGTTTCCGCAATTTCCAGTCGTGCAAATACAGTGCCGGTTTTAGAAGGGTCCAGGTTTGACACTTCCCAAGGCGCCACCACTTTGAGGGGGCGGGCTGTTTGGGTCTTGGCCATTGCAGGCCAGGCAACGGGCAAGGCCGCCATGGCTGTCGCAGCATTCAAGAGGCGACGCCGGGCGGGGCTCTGGGGTGGGAATC